>SDZE01000293.1 GCA_004173095.1 Bradyrhizobiaceae bacterium | reverse complement strand
CGCGACAGCCGGCCCGAGGCATTCTGGCCCTGCCCGCCATTGCGCGTGCTGCAGCCCCAGGCGACCCGATTGGCTTCCAGCACCACCGCTTTGATGCCGAATTCACGCGCAAGGAAGATCGCGCAGGCAAGTCCGGTATAGCCCGAGCCGACGATGGCGACATCGACATCGATATCGCCGGTGATCGGGCCATCGTCCGCCGGCGGCGTGCCGGCGGTGGCTAGCCAGTAGGTCGGGGCGTAGTCCCGGTTGGTGCCGGGACCGGGCGAGACGAGCGGATCGTGATGCTGATCGTAAGGCGCGAGCGACATCGGCAGCGCCTCCTTACGATGCGGCCGTCGAAGTTGCCGGGGCCGGCAGCGGCGGGCGATCCTTGCGAAACGCGCTTTTGCGCGAGAGCTTGTCGCCGCTGAACGTGAACAGATCGCAGCCCTCGGCTTCGATGCGGGTGCCATTGGTGGCCGTACCGCGGAAAATCCACTCCGACAGGCCGCGGTCGCCGAACACGCTATGGGATGTGCATGTCCAGCTCACATCGGGCATGCCGCCCCAGACCTTCTCGAACGCCGCTTTCACATCGGCGGTGCCGGTGATGCGATTGCCATGCATCTCGGTGCCGACCGCGGTGTCGAACACGATGTCGTCGGTCATGCAGGCCATCACGCCATCGGCGTCGTGGCGGTTGAATGCTTCGAACAGCGTGACGAGAAGCTGGTGGCGCGCGGACGTTTCGGACATGGCAAAGCTCTCTCGATCGTTTAAACAAACGCCGGAACGGCGGTCCGGCGGTCGTCGGAAATTGCCAGCCGCCTCGTCCTGCGATTAGGGCCAGATGCGGAGAACCACCCGGCCAGCACTATGAGGCGATCTGGACCAAGCATCGGGGCATTTTGGCCCTGCCGCTGGCCCCCGACGTTGCCATGGTGCTGCGATGACGGATCGATGGGCTGAAGTAAGATGCATGACCTGCTGATCGCGATCGGCGATCTCGGCGCGGCACTGACGCCGAAGCTGGTTTTGATGTCCATCGCCTCGATTTTCGTCGCGGCCGTGCTGCGCGGCTATACCGGCTTCGGCTTTGCACTCGCGGCCGTGCCGCTGCTCAGCCTTTTCATGCGGCCTACCGAGGCCGTGCCGGTGGCGATCGGCTTGCAGCTGGCCGGCAGTCTGATGGATTTCCGTCAGGCATCGCGGACCTGCGACTGGCCGTCTTTGCGCTGGCTTGCGCTCGGCGCGGTGATCGGCTCGCCGTTGGGGACGCTCGTGCTGAGCAGCATCTCGGCGCCGGCCGCGCGCTTGGCCATCAGTGCGATCACGCTGTTCGCCGTATTCGCCCTGCAACGCGGCTTTGCCCTGCCCGAGGCGCCGCCCCGCCCGCTCACGACGATCACCGGTTTCTTCTCCGGCCTGTTCAACGGTCTCGCCGCCATGCCCGGCCCGCCGGTTGTCGCCTATTACATGTCGCTGCCGATGCCGCGCCGGGCGGCCCGCGCGTCATTGATGGTATTCTTCCTGATGACCTCGATCACCGCCACGGTGACGTTCGTCGGCGTCGGGCTGATGAACTTGCACACCGTCGGCCTGTCGCTGCTCGGCCTGCCGGTGATGTGGCTCGGCACAAGGCTCGGCGAATTGGCCTTCCGCCGCGGCAGCGATGCGATGCACCGCCAGATCTCGATCGCCAGCCTCGGCGCAATTGCGCTGGTGAGCGCGGTGAAGGGGATCGGCGAGCTGATATGAACATCAACCGTCGCTGCCGATTCGTTGATCCACACTCTGCCCTCATCCTGAGGAGCGGTCGCCTTCGACCGCGTCTCGAAGGATGGTGCCAAACACTTCATGGTTAGAGACGCGCGCCCAAAAGCGCGCTCCTCACCATGAGGACGGTCGATTGCTACATTCGAGGCTGCTCTATCCCATCCGCCCGATAATACGCCCGAGACGCTCAATCCCCGGTTCGATGCGGTCGTTGCGGATCGAGGAGAAGCCGAGCCGGAAGTTATTGGCGCGGCTGCCTTTGGTCATGGCAAACACATCGCCGGGCTCGATCACGACACCTTCGGACAGCGCGGCTTTGGCCAATTCCGTCGCATCGAAGCCGGCCGGTCCCGTGACCCAGTAGCTGGTGCTGCCGACGCCCCGCACAAACCGACAGCCAGCGAGATGCTGCGGCAACAACCGATCAAGAATACGCGCACGCTCCAAAAGCACGCGCGAGACGCGCTGCAGGTGCGAGCGGTAATGCCCGAGGCCGATGAATAGCGCGGCGACTCGCTGGTTATTAAGCGGTGGATGCCGCAGCATCAACCGTCGCAGCGCCCGCAACTCGCGGATCACCGGCGCCGGTGCCGTCACATAGCCGAGGCGCAAACCGGGTGCCAGCGCCTTGGACAGGCTGCCGACATAGAGCACGCGGTCGTTGCGATCGAGGCTCATCAGCGGCGGCAGCGCTGGTCCCTCCTGGATCAGTTCGCTTTCGTAATCGTCCTCGATCAGCACGATGTCGCGCTGCTGCGCCTTGCGGAGCAGTTGAAGGCGCCGCGCTTGCGGCATCGCCGCCGTGGTCGGGCATTGATGCCCCGCCGTCACATAAGCGAGATCGCAGCTTTCGAAAGCAGCATCCGGCACCATGCCGTCGGCATCCACGGCCAGCGGCACGATATTGTCCGTGATCATGCCGAAAATGTTGCGGGCATCGGGATAGCCGGGGTCTTCCATGCCGACCCGGGTGCCGGGCTTCGTGAATAGCCGCGCGATCAGATACAGCGCATGCTGTGCACCCATGGTCATCATGATCTCGTCGGGCCGGGCGCGGATGCCGCGGCGCGGCAGCACCTGCAGCCGCAACTGTTCTATCAGCGCCGGATCGTCCTCGTCGATCAGGTCGCGCGCCCAATTATTGATCTCCGGCACGCTCAATGCAGCCCGCGCACTTTCACGCCAGTCATTGGTGGGAAACAGGGTGGGATCAAACTGGCCGAAAATGAAGGGATACGGATAATCCTGCCAGTTGAGCGGCTTGACGATGTTGCGGTGGGCAGATGGGCGCACTGCAAAGCGCTCGGCCCAGCGGGCAGTTCCGGCCTCGTCCGGCGCGGCGCGCAGTTCGCGCTGGGTGCCGAGATGCTTGGGCAGACCAGCGACATAGAAACCGCTGCGTTCCCGCGCGACGAGGAAATTCTGATCCACCAGCTGTTCGTAGGCAATCACCACCGTATTGCGCGACACTTCGAGCAAAGTCGCCAATTCCCGGCTCGACGGCATTCGCACGCCGAGTGCGAGGCGGCCCTCCTCGATCGCCGTGCAGATCAGCTGGCGTATCTGCAACTGCAGGAACGGTCCACGCCGATCCAGCCCCTGAAACAGCGAGCCCCAGAACAGGGAGTCGCCAATGCCGGCATTTGCCTGCCGGTTATCGACCAGCGCCGACTTCGTGATCCGACCCGCCCTACTCATCCCAGCTCCATCCGCATTCCGGTTCACGGATCAATCTCCGCAACCTTGCTCGACTCGAAGCAAGAGCCGCGCCAGAATGGCCAGGCTCGCCTGCATCACTGGCCCCATTCGTGCATCCGATCTGGCGCTGGCTTGGAGCGGCAACTGGCCTCACGCTTCCGTGACGGAATTCGAGGATGGTCCATTGGCTCAGGATACGATTGTTTTCTCCGCCCGCAAGATCGTGACCATGAACCCGTCGCGGCCTGTCGCCACGCATGTTGCAGTGCGCGACGGCCGCATCGTCGCTGTCGGCTCTCTGGATGAGATCGCGAGCCTCGGCGGCGGCAAGGTCGATGACCGTTTCAAGGACAAGGTGCTGCTGCCGGGCTTCGTCGAAGGCCACAGCCACATCATGGAAGGCATGATGTGGTTGCTGCCTTATGTCGGTGCTTTCGACCGCCGCTCGCCGGACGGCAAGCTCGTTGCGGGTGTTGCGAGCATCGACGCCATCGTGGAACGGCTGCAGCAAGCCGAGAAGACCATGGCCGACCCGGACGCGCCACTGTTCGCCTGGGGCTTCGACCCCCTGCATATCGGCAGTGTCTCCCTCACTCGCCAAGATCTCGACCGCGTCTCGACCACACGCCCGATCATGGTGGTGCATGCGAGCTTCCATATCAGCAACGTCAACACGCTGGTGCTGCAACGGGCCGAACTGGATCGCACCACGAATATCTCCGGCGTGGTGATGGGCAAGGACGGCGAACCGTCCGGCGAGGTGCAGGGCATCGCGGCGCGCTTCCGTGTGTTTCGCGTGCTGGGCTCAAATCCGCTGTCCGGCAATCTCACCATCGAAGACGTCAACCGCTATGCATCGTCCTGCTGCGTGCAGGGCGTCACCACCGTCACCGACTTGCACAACGATCTCGCCGAGCAAACCGTCGAGGTCTATCGCGCCGCCAGCATCGTCGCCGCCTATCATGCGGCCGGCATTCAGATGCATATCCACACCAATGGCGATGAGGCCACCGAGGTGGCGATCGAAGCGGTGGAGGCCGCGCAGATCGCGACGCCGAAGCCCGACCATCGCCACACGCTGCAGCATTGCCAGATGGCCGATGCCGCGCAATTCAAGCGCATGAAGGCGCTCGGCATCTGCGTCAATCTGTTCGCCAACCACGTTTATTACTGGGGCGACTCGCATTACGACCTGACCATGGGTCCGGAGCGCGCCAGCCGCCTCGACGCCACCGGGACCGCGCTACGCGCCGGCGTGCCCTTCACGATCCATTCCGATGCGCCGGTAACGCCGCTAAGCCCGCTATTCACGGCCTGGTGCGCCGTCAATCGCGTGACCTCGTCGGGCCGCGTGCTCGGCAAAGACGCCGAAGCGCTCACCGTCCAGCAGGCGCTCAACGCCATCACCATCGATGCCGCCTATACGTTGAAGCTCGATCACCTGGTCGGCAGCATTGAGACCGGCAAATATGCCGACTTCGTCGTGCTCGATGCGGACCCGCTCGACGTGGCGCCGGAGACGATCAAGGACATCAATATTTGGGGTACCGTCGTCGGCGGCACCATCCGCGAGGCGCCGCGGGCATGATGGCGTCACCGCGCATCACAACACCCGTGACGGTGATCGGCGGCTTTCTCGGCGCCGGCAAGACGACCTATCTCAACCACCTGCTGCGCAGCGGCACCGAACGATACGCGGTGCTGGTGAATGATTTCGGCGCGGTGAATATCGATGCAGGCTTGATCGCCAAACACGACGGCGAGACCATGACGCTGACCAATGGCTGCGTCTGCTGCAGCATCGGCAGCGGCTTTCTCGATACGCTCGGCCGTATTCTCGACGGCCAAACCAGGTTCGATCAGATCATCATCGAAGCCTCCGGCGTTGGCGATCCCTGGCGCATCGCCGAGATCGCGCTGGTGGAACCGAGCCTGCGGTTGAACGCAGTGATCGTGGTGGCGGAC
>SDZE01000636.1 GCA_004173095.1 Bradyrhizobiaceae bacterium | reverse complement strand
ACTGTGGGCATCGCGTTCCGATGTCGTCTGTTGCGTAGGCCGGCAGGACATGATCGTTCGGCAGTTCATCAGTTGGGTTCGTACCGCTCCTCCGAGCGAACGTGCAGAGGCGACGCGCTCGCTGGCGCGGGCCTTCATTTTCTCCGATCTGTCGGATGACGATCGCATCGCAGCCGAAGGCGCGCTGCTGATGTTGCTCGACGACGCGTCGCCGCTGGTGCGCCAGGCCATGGCCGAGGTGTTCGCCCGCGCGCCGTCGGCGCCGCCCGCCATCGTGCGCGCCCTGGCGGCCGATCAGACTTGCGTCGCCTTGCCCGTGCTCGAACATTCGCCGCAGCTGATCGATGCCGATCTGGTCGATATCGTCGCCACCGGCAACAGCGATCTGCAATGCGCGGTCGCCCGTCGCGTCATGCTGCCACCATCGGTGTCGGCCGCGATCGCCGAAGTCGGCTCGGCGGCGGCCGCCTTGGAGCTGATTGAAAATCCTTATGCCGCGCTGGCGCCGTTCTCGTGGGACCGCATCGTCGCGCGCCACGGTCATCTCGCCGCCATCCGCGAGGCGATGCTGGCACTCGACGGTCTGCCGGCCAAGACGCGCCATGCGCTGGTTGCGAAATTGTCGGACACGCTGACCCGCTTCGTGGTGGCCCGCAACTGGCTGTCGCAGGAGCGGGCAGAGCGTATTGCCGACGAGGCCATGGCGCGCTCCACGGTGAACATCGCGGCGCGCTCGCGCGGCGAGGAGATGCGCGATCTCGTGCTTCATCTGCGCGAAGCCGGCCAGCTCACCGCGGGCCTGATCCTGCGTGCCTTGCTGTCAGGCAATCTCACGCTGTTCGATCAGGCGCTGGTGGTGCTGTCTGGCCTGCCGGAGCGCCGCGTGGCCGCTTTGGTGGAAGACGGCGCCGACCACAGCATCAATGCGCTGCTGACGCGCGCCGGGCTGCCGGCATCGACATTTTCCGCCTTCCGCGCCGCGCTCGCTGCGCGCAACGAGATCGGCTTCGTCGGCTCGGTCGGCGGTGCCGTGCGGCTGCGCCGCCGCATGGTCGAGCGTGTGCTCACCACCTGCGAGGCCGACGCCGCGGCGTCGGAGCCGCTGCTGATCCTGTTGCGCCGTTTCGCCACCGAATCCGCCCGCGAGGAAGCCCGTGTGTTCTGTGACGAACTCGCCGCGCAGGGCATGGAAGTGGATACGTATGAATACGAATACGAGGCGATCGCAGCGTAGCGCAGTCTGTGGCGATTTGTAGGGTGGGCAAAGCGAAGCGTGCCCACCAGCGCAGTTACGGCGATCGAATGGTGGGCATGGCGCTGCGCGCCTTTGCTCACCCTACAGCCCCGCGTCCCCGGGCCGCACTACGGCGCGATGCTCGGCACGGCCAGCGCGTCGAGATGCTCCGGCCGGTCCTTGTTCGCCTCGGCCAGATAATCATCCGCCACCGCGCGCAGGCGGCGGCAGAGTTCGTCGGCCACGCCGGCGGTCTCGATGGTGTTGTGCTCGCGCACGATGGCCTGCACGGCATCGACATGCAGTTGAATCAGCCCGGCGGGCACGGCGTCGAGATCCGGCGCGTGCTCGATCAGGCGGCACAGGCTGTCCGCCGCCACGCCTGCGGCGGGAAAGCCGAAGGTCGGCGCGTCGCCTTTGATGTCATGGGCTGCGCGAAACAATTCGCCGCGCGTCAGTGTGTTGAAGCCCTTGGCAATTACGGCGGTATGCGCTGCGGCCAGGCGGTCGCATTCGGCATGCATCCAGCTCTTGAATTCGCTGGACAGCCCGGCCAGCGCCGATTCCGCGCGCGCGACGGGGTCGTCATTGTCGGGCGCGCCGCCGCGCGAGCCGGTGGTGCGGATCGCATGTTTCAGCGAGTTGTGCGGCGTGATTACCGCATGATCGGCAAAGGTCTCGATCCTCGGTGCCGGCGATTTGTCCTTGACGTCCTTGGCCATCACGATGCTCCGAACCTAGCTGCCGACGCGGGCTTTATCGAGCAGCGAGGGCTGCTGCAGCACTTCCGCTTCGCCGCCGTTGCGACGCTCCGGGCCGATATAGGCCACGGTGGTGTTGCGGCGGCGGTCGGGGCCGAAATAATTGCGCGTCTTGATGAAGGGGCGGGGATGCGCGACCACGCTCATAATGCGCTGATAAAGCCCCTTGGCGGAAATCGGCTTGGCGAGAAACTCGGTGACGCCGGCATCGCGCGCCATGGTGACGCGGCGCTTTTCGGAATGCGCGGTGAGCATGATGATGGGCGCATACGGATTGCCCTTGGAATCCGGCTGCCGGATCATCTGCGTCAATTCCAGCCCGTCGAAAATCGGCATTGCCCAGTCGGCGATGACGATGTCGGGGACATAGTGGCTGTACATTTCGAGCGCCGTGGCGCCGTCCTCGGATTCATAAACTTCGCGCGCGCCGAACGAATGCAGCAACGTGCGCAGAATGCGCCGCATATGCGGATTGTCGTCGCAGATCAGGAAGCGCAGCTTGTTGAAATCGACACGGAACATGATCAGGCTCGAGCCGGGCAGGGATGTTACCCGGCGTTAACCATAGGTCCGTGGCGGTTAAGGAAGGGTTGAGGCGACGCGGGCGCGATGACGTGTGAGGCTGGCCTAATAACTGAACTGCTCGCTGATGATGCGTTCTTCGAGGCTGTGGCCGGGGTCGAACAGCATGCGCATGGAGATGGTGCGGTCGGAGATCACCTCGACGCGGCGGACGTCGCGGGCTTCGTCGTGATCGGCGACGGCGGCGACCGGGCGCTTGTCGCCTTCCAGCACTTCGATGACGACGAAGGCCTTGTGCGGCAACAGCGCGCCGCGCCAGCGCCGCGGACGAAACGCGCTGATCGGCGTCAGCGCCAGCAAGGCGGCGTTGATCGGCAGGATCGGGCCCTGTGCCGACAGGTTGTAGGCGGTGGAGCCGGCCGGGGTGGCGATCAGGATGCCATCGGCGATCAGCTCGGCCATGCGCTCCTGTTCGTCGATCAGGATGCGCAGCCGCGCCGCCTGATGGGTCTGGCGGAACAGCGAGACTTCGTTGATGGCGTGGTGAATGTGCACCTTGCCATGGGCATCGGTGGCGCGCATCAGCAACGGATTGATCAGCGTTTCGCGCGCGGCATCGAGGCGCGCGCGCAGATCGACGGTGGAGAATTCGTTCATCAGAAAGCCGACCGTGCCGCGATGCATGCCGTAGATCGGCTTGCCCGTGCGCATGTGGTCGTGCAGCGTCTTCAGCATCAGGCCGTCGCCGCCGAGCGCCACGATGACGTCGGCCTGGTCGGGATCGTCATTGCCGTAGATCTGCGTCAGCTGCTGCAGCGCCGCCTGCGATTCCACGCTGTTACTGGCGACGAAGGCGATCCGGTCGAGGCGCTTGGTGGTGGTCATCGGGGATCGCGGGCCTTGGGCTCGGGGATGCGCGGTCGGGAGCGACCGGGCGGGCGTTGATGCCGGCACTTAACGGCAGTTTCAGGCGATCTGTCGAGGGGCGCGGTCATGATTGGTTACCGGCCGGGCGCGTTTCCTGCGCCGCGCGCCGGTGGCCTTCGTTTTCTACGGGCAGCAAAAAGCCGGCATGCCCCGCGGGCACATGCCGGCTTTGAACTGATCCGCGAACGGGATCAGTAGGTGAGGCCGGTGCCCGGCGCCTGGGCGAGCGCGCCGGCGAGCGATTTGTATTCGGCGGAGTCCGTGCCGGTGAGCGCGGCCAGTCTGCCGAGGTGATATTGTGCCTGATCGCGGTTGCCCTGTTCGACCTGCCACAACCCGTAATATTGCCAGGTGCGGGCGTGGTTCGGATCGGCCTTCAGCGCGCGCTCGTAATAGGCCTGCGAGACCTTGTAGTCGCCCAGTTTGCGATAGGAATACCCGATCAGATTGGCGACGTCGGCGCGATTGTCCTGCTGCAGCGCCTTGAGCTGCACGATGGCGGCGGCATAATCCTGTTTGTCGTAGATCGTGGCATAGGCGGCGCGATAGCCATCGAGGAAAGCGCGCTCGTCGGGCCGGGTCTCGTTGAGCTTCTTGTCCTTGCTGCCCTTCTTCGAATCCGAAGCAGGCGGCGACGACGGTGTGTCGCTGCCGGCGGCAAAGGCTGTGGTGAGGGCAGCAGGCGCAGCGGCGATCGCCGCGGCGAGCAAAGCAAGCGTGGTCAGCCGGGGCAGGGACGTGGTCCTCATCGAAGTACTCTTCATCGAAGCCTTCATCATGGCGGCGCTCCTGGTTGCAGCGGGATCAGTCTGGCATGGAAGCCAGCAGTTGTGAACACGGAAGAAAACCCCGCGCAGCCGCTTCCATTCCCGCGTGGCCGATCACGCCAGCGGTATTCGCGCAGCCTCCGTCCGCATCACCGCGTTGCGAATTCCCTTCGCTGCGCGAACCGTTTAGGACTCGCCTGATTTCGCATGGACGGTATTGAATGAGATTGAATCTGCACACGATGCGCGCGGCCGCCGTGGTGATCGCCGTAGGATCCACCGCATCGGGACTGGGCGGCTGCTCCGGCCCAAGCGGCAATGTCAGCTTCGTCGACAGTGCTACGGGCGCCCAGCCATTCCCGACCAGCTATCGCACCGATCTGCTCGCCTTCATGCGCACCTATCTCAACGATCCCGTCGGCGTTCGCGGCGCCAGCCTCGCGGAACCCGTGCAGCGTTCGGTCGGTGGCAATATGCGCTACGTCGCCTGCGTGCGTTATGCGGCGAAGGATTTCAACGGCCGCTACGCCCCGGTGCAGGAACGCGGCATCGCCTTCGTCGATGG
>SDZE01000647.1 GCA_004173095.1 Bradyrhizobiaceae bacterium | reverse complement strand
TCGGGAAACCATGCAGCAACAGAACGACCGGCGCGTCGGCTGGTCCCGCTTCACGATAGAACACCTCGACATTGCCAACAGGAACGGTTTGATAGCTAACGACGGTCATGGCGATCCCCTTGATCGATGCTGAATTCAAGGTGGATATCGGCTGTCGCCGAGCGATGCGGAATGCGCTGGTTCGGAAAGGGACCATTGCAGATGCCGCAACAAAACCCGCGGCGACCGGCGGCTCAATGCCCTTTCGGTGGCGCCTTCAGATCGATCGGCTTGATGGCCAACGCGATCGGGATCATCGCCAGTCCCACCAGCGACAGGCTCCAGAACACATCGATATAGGCCAGCAGATTGACCTGATGCTGGATGGTCTGGCCGATCCAGCCGATCGCACGGCTGGCGGCATCGGCCTGGCTGGAGCCGTGATCGGTGAAGTAGCGCGTCACCTGTTCGAGGGTGCGCTGATAGCCGACATCGGACGGCGTCGCCTGCTCCACCAGCCGCGACTGGTGAAATTGCTGGCGCTGCGCCAGCGTCGTCTGCGCCAGCGCAACCCCCATCGAGCCGCCGATATTGCGCGCGACATTGATCAGCGCCGACGCTTGATTGGTCTTGTCCGGCGGGATGCCGTCATAGGAGGCCGTGGTCACCGGCAGAAACAGAAACGGCAGGCCGACCGCGAGAAACATCCGCGACACCGCGGCATAGCCGTAAGTGATGTTACCGTTGAGGCCGGTCAGATGCCACATCGACGCCGCGATCACTGTCGCGCCGAACACCAGCAGATATTTCGGCTGCACGGTGCCGATCAGCTTTCCCACGATCGGCATCATGCACAATGTCACCAACCCACCCGGTGACAGTGCGAGGCCCGCCAGCAGCGCAGTGTAGCCGAATTCGGACTGCAGCAATTGCGGCATCATCTGCGTGGTCGAGATCAGAACCGCACCGGTGCCGAGCATCACCAGGAAACACGCGCCGAACTGACGCCGGCCGAGCAGCCTGAGATCGACGATCGGATCCTTGCGCGACAGTTCCCACGGGATCAGGGCCAGCAGGCTGACAGCCGCGATGATCGCGAAGGTCACGATCATCGTCGACCCGAACCAGTCCTTGCGCTGGCCTTCGTCGAGCACGAATTCCAGCGAACCGAGCCCGACCGCCACCAGTGCGAAGCCGATCAGATCGGGGCGCAATCCCTTTTTCAGCAGCGCCTTGCGCTCCGCCTCGGCGCCCGAGGGCTCACTGACCAGGGTGCCGACCAGGAACAGCGAGATCAGTCCCATCGGGATATTGATCAGAAACACCCAGTGCCACGTATAGGTGTCGGTGATCCAGCCGCCCAGCGTTGGCCCGACCACCGGCGCCACCACAACGGCGATGCCATACACGGCGAAAGCCTGGCCGCGTTTGTTGGGCGGAAACGAGTCGGCGAGGATCGCCTGTTCGGAGGTCGCCATGCCGCCACCGCCGAGACCTTGCAGGATGCGGAACAGCACCAGCGATTCCAGGCTCCAGGCGAAGCCGCACAGCAGCGACGCCAGCGTGAACACCGCGACGCAGATCATGTAGAATTTCTTGCGCCCGATCACCGTCGACAGCCAGCCGGAGATCGCCAGCACGATGGCATTGGCGACCAGATAGCTGGTGATGACATAGGTGCTCTCGTCGATGCCGACCGCGAGGCCGCCAGCGATGTGGCGTAGCGCGACATTGGCAATGGTGGTGTCGAGCACCTCCATGAAGGTGGCGATCGAGACCACCACCGCGATCAGATATGGATTGCGCCCGCCCGCGGCGGAGCGCTCCGGCGACCAGCCGCCTGCGCTGGCGGTGGCGTCGCTCATCGCACCTTGACCTGCGGCACCACCGACATGCCCGGCCCGATCGCCACATCGCTCGGCCACTGATCGACCACGATCTTGACGGGCACGCGCTGCACCACCTTGACGTAATTGCCGGTCGCGTTTTCGGCGGGCAACAGACTGAACACGGTGCCCGATCCGGGCTGGATCGACGCCACATGGCCGGTGATGGTGTGATCGGGATAGGCATCGATGCGGATATTTGCAGGCTGTCCCGGCCGCATGTCCGTTACCTGGGTTTCCTTGAAATTCGCGGTGATCCACATCTCGTCGGGCACGAACATCATCAGGCTTTGTCCGCCATTCACCAGGGTGCCCTTTGCGCCGGACAGTTTGACGACGCGGCCGGACTGCGCGGCGGTGACCTTGGTGTAGCTGAGATTGAGTTCGGCCTGTTCGAGTTGCGCCTTGGCCTGCGATAGCGACGCCTCTGCGCTCTTCTTCTGAGCGTTCAATACATCCACCTGACGCTGGGCCGACAGCACCGCCGTCTTCGCACGGCTGTTATTGGCCTGCTGGGCTTCGAGATCGGATTTGGTGCGCTGCTCCTGCTGCACGGTGCCGGCGCCCTTCTGCACCAGGTCCTGCGCACGCGCGGCCTCCTGCTCGGCGAATTGCAATTGCGCTGCCGCCTGGTCGGCCTGATCGCGGGCCTGCTGGATCTGGGCATCCTGGCTAAAGATCTGCGCCGCGACATTGGCGATGTTGGCCTGCGCCTGCTCGACCTGGGCCTGCGCCTGGTCGCGCGCCGCCACGTAATCGCGGGTATCGATCTGCGCCAACGGCGCGCCGGCATCGACGTGCTGGTTGTCGGTGACCATCACATCGGTGACATAGCCGCCGACTTTGGCCGACACCGAGAAGCTTCGGGCATCGACGAAAGCATCGTCGGTGGATTCATAATGACGTGCGTTGAGCCAGTAGACGATGCCGAACGCTACGGCGACCACCAGCACGATCACACCGAGCGCGGTTAGTTTCCAGTGCTGACGCAGGCGCTGGCCGAGCGACGGCTTCTTCTCGTCCGTGTGATCGGCATCATCGGCGTCTGGATCATCGTTGGCGTCGTGCGAAGGCTGATCGGTCTTCTCGCGTGTCTCGACAGGGGGCGCAGCATCGTCGTGATCTGGACCACGCTTGTCGCGCGCCCCGATTTTGGTGGCCTCTTGGACTGCCATGGTAAACTCGATGCACGAATGTTTCACAAAACAATGCGCTGCAACAATCTGACGCAGGCATTGGTTCCGGCGCTGGCCGCACAGGAGGATTGCACCGCATGTCGCGGTGCAGTCGTAGGGGTTGTTGAAGCCACCAGCCGCGGCGGTGGACAGGTGATCTCCTCCGGTTGTCGTTGCCCGACTTGATCGGGCAATCCAGTAACACCGGCTCCTCCGATCAAGTGCAACCGCTAATGTCTACTGGATCGCCCACTTTCACGGGCGATGACAGGAGCGAAATTGTTCCCATTTTGTTCTTGACAAAATTCCCATCGACGTCATGATCCGTCCCGTCTTGGTCGCGAGGGGATGCTTCTCGAGGGCGTCTTTGGAAGTAGAACAAGATGCGGCGCCTGCGGTCTGCCTCGCAAGCAGAACTCGGGAGGCCGGGGGCCACCGCCACTCCCCATTAGGAGGGGGAGCCGATAGGTCGGCTGCGACGGCACAGGCGAACGGCGGAGAAATCCGTCGGGATCAGCGGGACCGACCCCTTGCTCAGCGAGGCAGTAGGCGACGTGCCGGTGTGCGACAGAGCGGTCCTCCAGCCAAAAGTCCCGCGGTGGCGCGCCGTCAGGCGTTGCGCAGTTGCGGTTTTGCTGGCGATCCAGCAGGACGGGCTGCGTCAAGTCCCACCAATCGCGCCCAACGGCGCGCCACCTCCCCTCATATTCGAGGGGCCCTGCTCACACCTCGGACGCCCCAGGCGCCGCGAGATGGCGATTTCATGTTCCGAGAAATGACGTGTTTGAGAAAGTGCCGTGGCTGTTTGACATGTTGATCAGGCCGTCAGGCGCGGACAGACGTGCTCCCTCCCTCAAGCGGCGCAGCCGCGCAGTGAGGAGGGCCAGGTGGGGCGCCCCACGTGACACGTCAGCGTTTGTGGCTGCCCCTACCCTGACCCTCCCCCGCAAGCAGGAGAGGGGACATTTCGGCCGGAGCGGTATGTTTGCCACGCGACCGCGCGCGAGGACGGGCTGTTCGACAAGCCGAGACGTGACGCGCGGAGAGCAGTGCCCCTCCCTCAAGCGGCGTAGCCGCGCAGTGGGGAGGGCCGGGGTGGGGCGCCCCACGCGAGGACGAAGCGTGGGGAGAGACCCCACCCGTCTGGCCTTCGGCCAGCCACCCTCCCCATTCGCTGCGCTCCGGGGAGGGAAAACATGGAGCGTTACACTTCTTCCGCAACCACCATGTAGTTCACGCCCATATCCGACGAGACCGACCAGCGATCGGCGAGCGGATTGTAGGTGACGCCGGCTTGGTCGGTAATGGCAAGCTTGTTGCGTTGCAGATGCTGCGCAAGTTCGTCCGGCGTGACGAACTTCTCCCATTGATGCGTGCCGCGCGGCAGCCATCGCAGCACATATTCAGCGGCGACGATGCCGAGTGCGAAGCTGCGCCAGTTGCGGTTGAGCGTCGACACCACCATCAGGCCGCCGGGCTTGAGCATCGCCGCGCAGCGGTCGAGGAAGGCACCGACATCGACCACATGTTCGACGACCTCCATCGCCAGCACGATGTCGAAACGCTCGTTCGGATCGAGCTCTTCCACCGTCGTACAGCGATAGTCGATCGACAGCTTGGTCTTCTCGGCATGCAGATTGGCAGCGGCGATATTGGTGGCGGAGGGATCGATGCCGGTGACGCTGGCGCCGAGCCGCGTGAACGGCTCGCAGAGCAGGCCCGCACCGCAGCCGATATCG
>SDZE01000318.1 GCA_004173095.1 Bradyrhizobiaceae bacterium | reverse complement strand
TTTGCGCCGATGCGGTTGTCGAGGCCGATGCCGCGGGCGACGTCCTGCACGTCGGCGCCGGTCCGCTCGGCGAGATCTGCGATCTCGTTGATGAAGGTGATCTTGGTCGCGAGAAATGCGTTGGCGGCGTATTTGATCAGTTCGGCGGTGCGGCGGCCGGTATACATGATCGGCGCCTGGTTCAGATAAAGCGGGCGATAGATCTCGGCAACCACCTTCTGGGCGCGTTCGTCCTCGGTGCCGACCACGATCCGGTCGGGATGCTTGAAGTCGCGGATCGCCGCACCCTCGCGCAGAAATTCCGGATTCGAGGCGACGACGACATCGGCATCCGGGTTGGCGTTCTTGATGATGCGTTCCACCTCGTCGCCGGTGCCGACCGGAACGGTGGATTTGGTGATGACCACCGTAAAGCCCCTGACATTATCCGCGATCTCGCGTGCGGCGGCGTGGACGTAGGACAGATCAGCATGGCCGTCGCCGCGGCGCGACGGGGTGCCGACGGCGATGAACACAGCATCAGCCTCCGCGACCGGGCCTGCCAGATCGGTGGCGAAGGCAAGACGGCCGGCCTTGACGTTGGAGGCCACAAGAGCGTCGAGCCCAGGCTCAAAGATCGGGATCTCGCCGCGCAGCAGGGCTTCGATCTTGCGGCTGTCCTTGTCGACACAAGTCACCTGATGGCCGAAATCGGCAAAACAGGCCCCCGAAACGAGGCCAACATAACCGGTGCCGATCATCGCAATGCGCATTTTAACAACCTTGTCTGGGGCGCCTCCGATCGCCGGACGCGCCGCTGCCGCGTCTTAGCAAAGCCGGGCGACCATCACACGACAATGCGGAACTTCGAAGGGTGTTTTATAGGTGGGCAGAGCATGTTAACATGTGGGCAGGCGGAGGCGCTGCCCACTGATCGCCGTTTGGTTGCCGCATGACTGCCACACCGCCCGCCGGAAGAAAGCCGCAAGGACGCCTATGAAGAACGACCAAATCCTTGCCACAATTGCTGACTTCTGCCGCCAGGCTGGCATGGCGGAATCGACCTTCGGGCGCCGCGCGGTCAATGACGGCAAGCTGGTCGCGCGACTGCGCGAGGGCAAGCGCATTACCATCGATACGCTGGAGCGCATCCAGGCTTTCATTGCACAATCGATGCCCGAAGGCGTGCCGCCGCCGCCCGGTCTGGAGACGCCGATCGAGCGCCGGGATCCGCGCAGCAATTTCCGGTTCTTCGAAAACCGACAGAAATACCTGCTGTTCGTGCATACCTGTTCGGAAAAGCGAGTGATCGCCGATCGCGTGGCACTCGAGCTTGCGAATATCCATCCACGTCCACCGGCCCTCCGGGTGTTCGATGCCGGCGTCGGCGACGGCACCGTCTTGTCGCGCGTGATGCGCTCCATGCACGGCCGTTTCCCGCATATGCCGTTCTATATCGCGGGCAAGGAACTCAGCCTCGAAGACGCCCGGCTGACGTTGGACAAGATCCCGGACCGGCTGTTCGAGCACCCCGCCACGGTGTTCGTGCTGACCAACATGCATTATGCCGAAGCGCCGTCGCTGACGCCCGCATCGCCTACCGCGGCGGCGGCCATGATCTGGCACGAGGTGGCTTTGCGCGGCGCGTCCTCCGGCGAATTCGCCGATCAGATCGCGGAGCTTGGGGCTTTTCTAGAGGATAACTGGCGCGCCAGCATCAATCCCCGCTCGGGCATGCCGACCTATGAACGCCCGGTGGCGCTGGTCATTTATCGCGACGACCATCGGTTTCTGCTCGACACCATCATCCCCCGCGCTGGCCGTACCGAGGCCAATTTCGACCTGATTATCGCGTCCCAACCCTACCGCGCCAAAAGTTCCGTCCAGTTCCGTGCCCGCCGCATTATCGCACCATTGGCCCGGGCACTGCGGGCCGGTGGGCGGCTGATTGGCATTCATTCGCATGGGCAGGACCCCGGTATGGAGATCGTGCAAGCCGTCTGGCCCAAAGAAAATCCTTTCGCTGTCTCCCGGCATGAGCTATTGCGAGCCGTGAAATACGAGCTGGGCTCCGCCGGCCGTGATCTGAACTTCAATGCCTATTCCGACCAGCGGTCGATCTTTCGCTACGCCATGGAGGCGCTGCCGAACGAGGTCACCGGATCGATCGGGACATCGACGGCATTCGCAGCCTGGAACGCGGCGGTCTATGTGGCCCAAATCGAGGATGACCGTTTGACGGAAGTGACGCAAAGCGGCCGTTATTTGGATGCGACGAGAGAGGTTCTGCGCAAGCACAACGGTCTCTGGTTCTACGACGAATCCTACGTCATCTCGCGGCGTCGCGACTGACACTCAATAAACTTCAGCCAGAACATTCAAGAATATCCCGAGCTCTGCCGACCCCGGCGCAAACAGAGGACCAGTTGATGCGCGCGTCTTATCTCTTCACCAGCGAATCGGTTTCCGAAGGCCATCCCGACAAGGTGTGCGACCGCATCTCCGACGAGATCGTCGACCTGTTCTTCCGCGAGGGCCCGAAGGCCGGCATTGATCCGTGGGATATCCGCGCGGCCTGCGAAACCCTTGCCACTACCAACAAGGTCGTAATCGCCGGTGAGACCCGCGGCCCGTCCACCGTCACCAACGATCACATCGAGCAGGTTGTCCGTAACGCCATCAAGGACATCGGCTACGAGCAGGACGGCTTCCACTGGAAGAATTGCGACATCGAGATCCTGCTGCATCCGCAGTCGGCCGACATCGCGCAGGGCGTCGATGCCAAGCAGCCGACCAATGCCGAAGAAGGTGCCGGCGACCAGGGCATCATGTTCGGATACGCCACCAACGAGACCTCAGAGCTGATGCCGGCCCCGATTTTCTACGCGCACAAGATCCTGCGCCTGATCTCGGAAGCCCGTCACGCCGGCACCGAGAAGGTGCTCGGCCCGGATTCCAAGAGCCAGGTCACCGTGCAGTATGAAAACGGCAAGCCGGTCGGCGTCCGCGAGATCGTGGTGTCGCATCAGCACCTGATCGAGGACATGTCGTCGAAGCAGGTCCGCGACTATGTCGAGCCTTATGTGCGCAAGGCGCTGCCGGATGGCTGGATCAGCGACAAGACGATCTGGCACATCAATCCGACCGGCAAGTTCTTCATCGGCGGTCCCGATGGCGACGCTGGCCTAACCGGCCGCAAGATCATCGTCGACACCTACGGCGGTGCGGCTCCGCATGGCGGCGGCGCGTTCTCCGGCAAGGACTCCACCAAGGTGGATCGCTCGGCGGCTTACGCGGCACGTTATGTGGCGAAGAACATCGTCGCTGCGGGTCTGGCCGACAAGGCGACGCTGCAGCTCGCTTACGCCATCGGCGTGGCGCGTCCGCTGTCGATCTATGTCGACACCCATGGCACCGGCAAGGTCGCCGACGACGTGATCGAGAAGGCCGTTGCCGCCTCGATGGACCTGACGCCGCGCGGCATCCGCAAGCATCTCGACCTCAACAAGCCGATCTATGCGCGTACCGCGGCCTATGGCCATTTCGGCCGCACGCCGGATGCCGATGGCGGTTTCTCGTGGGAGAAGACCGACCTCGCCGAAGTGCTGAAGAAGAACGTCTGACGCAAAATCGTCGTTCCGGGGCGCGCGCGCATCTTCGCGCGCGAACCCGAAACCTCAGAATGATGAACACACCGAGATTCCGGGTTCGCTCGCGAAGGTGCGATTGCCCCGGAATGACTCTGACAACAAGGACATCCATATGACCGCCCCCAAAGGCTTCACCGACTACATCGTCAAGGACATCACGCTTGCACCTTATGGCCGCAAGGAGCTGTCGATCGCCGAGACTGAAATGCCCGGCCTGATGGCCACCCGCGAGGAATACGGCCCGCAGCAGCCGCTCAAGGGTGCCCGCATCGCCGGCTCGCTGCACATGACCATCCAGACCGGCGTGCTGATCGAGACGCTTGTCGCGCTCGGCGCCGACGTGCGCTGGGTGTCCTGCAACATCTATTCGACGCAGGACCACGCGGCAGCCGCGATCGCCGCTGCCGGCGTCCCGGTGTTCGCCATCAAGGGCGAGAGCCTGGAAGACTATTGGGACTACACCGCCCGCATGTTCGACTGGCATGGCGGCGGCCACCCTAACATGATCCTCGATGACGGCGGCGACGCCACGATGTATGTCCATCTCGGCCTGCGCGCCGAGAACGGCGACACCGCTTTCCTCGACAAGCCGTCGTCCGACGAGGAAGTGATCTTCTTCGCGCTGCTGAAGAAGCAGCTCAAGGAGAAGCCGAAGGGCTATTTCAAGGGCATCGCCGAGAGCATCAAGGGTGTTTCGGAAGAAACCACCACGGGCGTGCATCGTCTGTACGACATGCAGAAGGCCGGCACGCTGCTGTGGCCCGCCATCAACGTCAACGACTCGGTCACCAAGTCGAAATTCGACAACCTCTATGGCTGCCGTGAATCGCTGGTCGACGGCATCCGCCGCGGCACCGACGTGATGATGTCGGGCAAGGTCGCGATGGTCGCCGGCTTCGGTGACGTCGGCAAGGGTTCGGCCGCGTCACTGCGTCAGGCCGGCTGCCGCGTGCTGGTGTCGGAAGTCGATCCGATCTGCGCGTTGCAGGCGGCGATGGAAGGCTATGAAGTCGTGACCATGGAAGATGCCGCGCCCCGCGCCGACATCTTCGTCACCGCGACGGGCAACAAGGACATCATCACCATCGAGCACATGCGCGCGATGAAGGATCGTGCCATCGTCTGCAACATCGGTCACTTCGACAACGAGATTCAGATCGCGCATCTGAAGAACCTGAAGTG
>SDZE01000263.1 GCA_004173095.1 Bradyrhizobiaceae bacterium | reverse complement strand
ATGGCGCGCCCGAAAGGATTCGAACCTCTGACCCCGTGATTCGTAGTCACGTGCTCTATCCAGCTGAGCTACGGGCGCGTGCCGTGGACGCGGGTAGCAGAACCTGAAAAGGCAAGACCACCGGCGCCGGATGCGTTTCGGGAACAGTGTTCATCGAAAGCGCGCCATCCCTAACGTCTTGGCGACGGCTTGGCAAGCGCCTGTGCGCGGATATTTCAATCCCGTGACAAGCCGCGGGCTTGCGGCGATCAGGCCCGCGCCCGCTCGCTGCGGATGCTGTGCAGTTCCACCGGACGATCGGGCAGCGTGATCCGGAACGTGGCACCGATGGTGCCCTCCACCAGCGCAATATCGCCGTCATGGGCACGCACCAGCTCCGCGGCGATCGCCAGACCCAGCCCGCTGCCGCCGGGACGGGACGAGCCCTGGAACGCCTCGAACAGGTGATCCTTCGCTCTTTGCGGCACGCCGGGGCCGGTATCGGAGACTTCGAGAATCGCCACCGCGCCTTCGCGGCGGCCGGTGATGCGAATCTGCGGCGGCGCCACGTCATCGCCTGTCTGGCCTTCCAACGCCTGGGCGGCATTGCGCACCAGATTGAGGAGAATACGAAACAGATGATCCGGATCGGCATCGATCAGCAGCCCGCGCTCGATGGCGCTGACCCAGCCGATCGCCGCATCGCTGGCCAAGCCCGCGGATTCCCGCACCTCGCCGACCACCTGCTCGACCGCAACCATGCGGCGGTCGGGTGGCGCTTCCTGGGCGCGGCCATAGGACAGCGTTGATTGGCAGAAGGCGATGGCGCGCTCCAGCGACCGCATCAGTTTCGGCGCAAAGCGTTGCACGCGCGGATCGGGTACGCTGGCGAGCTGATCCGACAGCAATTGCGACGACGCCAGCAGATTGCGCAGATCGTGATTGATCTTCGACACGGCGAGACCGAGCGCCGCGAGCCGGCTCTTCTGATGCAGCATCGAGACGAGATCGCTCTGCATGGCGGATAGTTCGCGCTCGGCCACGCCGATCTCGTCGCCGCGCGCACTGGGGACGATGATGCGCGCCGGACTCTCCGGGTTTTCGTGGAACGCCACCATATTCGCCGTCAGCCGCCGCATCGGGCGGACGAACAGATAATGCAACGCCAGGTAGACCAGCCCAGCGGAGAGAATCGCCAGGCCCAGCGACACCCACAGCAGATTGCTGGAGAAACGATACATCGCCTGCCGCAGCGGCAACTCGTCCACCACCACCTCGATGAATTGCGCCCCGCCCGGCGCCGGACCGATGATGCGCATGGTCTGGTTGCCGGTTTCGAACATCACCTCGAACGCATCGTAGATCGCCGACCACACCGTGATCGAGCGCATGTCGATATCATGATCGATCTGCGCCGGCAGATCAGCGCTGGCGAGCAGCCGGCGTTGCTGGCCCCATTTGATCGCCACCGCCCGCGCGCCGATGCTGCTGAGAATCTGCCGCGACAGCGATTCCGGCACCATGCCGAGCGGTGCTGCATCGAGCACCAGCGCAGCCGTGTTGGCTGCCGCCAGCCGGTCGTTCAGTCGGTTGATGCGGAAATTGGCGATCGAGGGAACGTAGATCAGGATCTGGGCCAGCAGCACCAGCGGAATGGTCAACAGGAGCAATTTGCCCGACAGGCCGAGCTTGCGCAGCGGGCCAAGCCGAAGCAACGGGTCGGGAAGCTGGTTGTCCGCCGATGACACGCAGGGAGCCTCAATCTCTCGGTGGAACGCTGACCTATCGAAGATACGGGTCCGAATGCGAATCGTTGCAGACCCTAACATTGGCCCACCGCCATTGTCCGCCATGCGAACAAGGCGTAATGACGTCAGCGAGCCCTCGCTGAACGGTATTATTCTCAGGTGGGGAGCGTCCGTCGATTTGCCAACCGACCCTGCAAGTTCTTACCGGGCAAGATTGACGAAAACAGGACGCTCGCTTATAAGCCCGCAACTGTCCGCGATGGTCCGGCTCTCGCCGGAGCGGCCCGTTTGGGCCGAACGCGCTTGCAGCCGGAAACGGCTCGCGAAGTCAACGTCTTAGGGCACACCTCATTCATTTGGTGATCGATTGCCAGTCGGCGATTTGTTGCCCGGTCATCGGAGTACGACCCGTGAAGCGCACTTATCAACCCTCGAAACTGGTGCGCAAGCGCCGCCACGGCTTCCGTGCCCGTCTCGCCACCGTCGGCGGCCGCAAGGTTCTCGCTGCGCGCCGTGCGCGTGGCCGCAAGCGCCTCAGCGCCTAATCGGATTTCCGTCCGAGATTTCATCATGGAACGGTTACGGCAGCGGGCGGACTTCCTCGCTGCTGCAGCCGGTCCGCGCGTCAACGCGCCTGCTTTCGTGCTGCAGCGGCGCCATCGCGACGACAGCGGCCCCATAAGGGTCGGCTTCACCGTCACCAAGAAGAACGGAACCGCGCCCGAGCGGAACCGGATCAAGCGCCGACTTCGCGAACTGGTGAAGCGCGTCGATCCATTGTCTATGCACGCCCACAGCGATTATGTGCTAGTCGGCCGTCGCAACGCGTTGACGCGCGATTTTGCGACCATGCTCGACGACCTCCGCGCCGCGCTGCGCCGCCTGGAACGGCAACCAGCAAAGACGACTGCCTCAAAAACGACGTGACCTGACGCCCGCGGCCTGCCAAAAGCGCGCTGCCGACGGCAAAAGCTGCACCCGCATTTCGATGACGAGACCTGAACGATGACCGACAACCGCAACACCATTATCGCCGTCGTTCTGTCCGGCCTGGTGCTTCTTGGCTGGCAATATTTCTACAACATCCCGCAGATGGAAAAACAGAAGGCACAGCAGGCCACGCAGGCCCAGCTCGCCAACCCATCGCAGCCCGCCCCGGGCGCCACCAGCACGACACCGCAGCCGGGCTCGGCACCGACCCCCGGCGGCGCTCCGGTCAATGCCGCCCCCGCCAACGCCCCGATCAGCCGCGATGCCGCCCTGGCGTCGTCCAAGCGCGTCAAGATCGACACCCCGCGCCTCACCGGCTCGATCGCGCTGCGCGGCGCGCGCATCGACGATATCGCGCTCACCAAATTTCGCGTAACCGTGGATCCCACCTCGCCGCCGATCACGCTGTTCTCGCCGTCCGGCACCGCGGCGCCCTATTACGCCGAATTCGGCTGGGTCGGCGCCACCGGCGCCAAGGCCAAGGTGCCTGACGCCGGCACCGAATGGACCCAGGAAGGCAGCAACGACCTGACGCCGTCGTCGCCGGTCGTTCTCAAATACAACAATGGCGAAGGCCTCACCTTCACCCGCACCATCGCGATCGACGACCGCTATCTGTTCTCGATCAAGGATGATGTCAGCAATGCCGGCACCGCTCCGGTGACGCTGTATCCTTATGCGCTGATCTCGCGCCACGGCACCCCGCACGTGGAAGGCTACTACATCCTGCATGAAGGCCTGGTCGGCTATCTCGGCGACAAGGGCCTGCAGGAATACGGTTACAAGAAGATCGAAGAAGCCAAGCAGGTCGATTTCAGCGTCACCAATGCCTGGCTGGGCATCACCGACAAGTACTGGGCCTCGGCGCTGCTGCCGGATACCAATGCCAAGCTGGCGGCCAAGTTCTCGTCGGCCATGACCGGCTCCGTCCGCACCTATCAGACCGACTATCTGCAAGATGCGCAGACCGTCGCACCGGGCGCTACCACCACTGCCAATGCGCGCCTGTTCGCCGGCGCCAAGGAAGCAGCTACCGTCGGCATCAACTTCCCGCTCGCAGTCGGCCTCGGCGGTTACAACCAGTCGCTCGGCCTCAACCACTTCGACCTGCTGATCGATTGGGGCTGGTTCTATTTCATCACCAAGCCGATGTTCCTGGCGCTCGACTGGTTCTTCCACCTGTTTGGCAATTTCGGCATCGCGATCTTGCTGGTGACGGTGCTGGTCAAGATCATCTTCTTCCCGCTCGCCAGCAAGTCCTACGCCTCGATGGCGAAGATGAAGGCGATCCAGCCGCAATTGGCCTCGCTGAAGGAGCGTTATCCGGATGACCGGATGAAGCAGCAGCAGGAGATGATGGAGATCTACAAGAAGGAGAAGATCAATCCGGTCGCCGGCTGTCTTCCCGTGCTGTTGCAGATCCCGGTGTTCTTCTCGCTCTACAAGGTTCTGTTCGTCACCATCGAAATGCGCCACGCGCCGTTCTTCGGCTGGATCAAGGATCTGTCGGCGCATGATCCGACCAACCTGTTCAACCTGTTCGGCCTGCTGCCATTCGATCCGACCGCGATCCCGGTTCTCGGCCACTATCTCGCACTCGGCATCTGGCCGATCATCATGGGCATCACGATGTGGTTCCAGATGAAGCTGAACCCGACGCCGCCGGATCCGACCCAGAAGATGATCTTCGACTGGATGCCGCTGATCTTCACCTTCATGCTCGCCGGCTTCCCGGCTGGTCTCGTGATCTACTGGGCCTGGAACAACCTGCTCTCGGTGCTGCAACAGGCCTACATCATGAACAAGCACGGCGTGAAGGTTGAGCTGTTCGACAACATCAAAGCGACCTTCGGCAAGAAGCCGGCGCAGAAGACTTAACAGGCCTCTCAGCCGTCATTGCGAGCGCAGCGAAGCAATCCAGAAAGCCACAAGCAAAAACTGGATTGCTTCGCCGCTTTGCTCCTCGCAATGACGAAGATAGAAAGCACCTTCGCATGACCACCGAACCCGATGCGGAGCTGATCGAACAGGGACGCCTGATGTTTGCAGGCGAATGGAAGTTCATCTGGGCTTCCCCCTCGATCGAAACCCTGCCCCC
>SDZE01000553.1 GCA_004173095.1 Bradyrhizobiaceae bacterium | reverse complement strand
ACGCCAGATCTCTCGGTGACCATCGAGACTTGGTACAATCCGCTAATCCGCAAGCTGCGCAGTCTGCCGATGCCGGTGATCTCGGCCGTGAACGGCGTCGCAGCCGGCGCCGGCGCGAATGTCGCCTTCGCCGGCGACATCGTGATCGCTGGGCGCTCCGCAAAATTCATCCAGTCTTTCGCCAAGCTCGGCCTCGTACCGGACGCCGGCGGAACGTGGATCCTGCCGCGCTTGGTCGGCGTCGCCCGCGCACGCGCCATCGCTTTGCTCGCCGAGCCCGTGGCCGCCGAACAGGCCGAAGCCTGGGGCATGATCTGGAAAGCCGTCGATGATGCCGAGCTGATGAGCGAGGCGCACCGCCTCGCTGCGCATTTCGCGACCCAGCCCACCGCCGGCCTGGCGTTGATGAAACGTGCCTTTGACCTGTCGGAAACCAACAGCCTCGACCAGCAACTCAATCTCGAACGCGATCTGCAGGGCGAAGCCGGCCGCCTGCCCGATTATTCCGAAGGCGTCAACGCCTTTATGGAAAAGCGCGTGCCGCGCTTTGTCGGGAGGCAGTGATGGAGGCGCATCACGATCGCTCGGCACAGGGCATCGCGCAGGCCTGCGCCGACGCCATGTGGCAGGGCGACCGCGCCAGCAAGGCGCTCGGCATGTCGATCGTCCGCATCGCACCGGGCGAGGCCGTGTTGTCCATGCCGATCCGCAAGGACATGACCAATGGCCATGACATCTGCCATGGCGGCTTCATGTTCACGCTGGCGGATTCGGCCTTTGCCTTCGCCTGCAACACCTACAATCAACGCACCGTCGCGCAGCAATGCGCGGTGACGTTCCTGCGTCCGGTGCCGGCCGGCGAGACGCTGACGGCGCATGCCATCGAGCGATCGAAGGCCGGGCGCGGCGGCATCTACGATGTCACGGTGCGCGACAGCAAGAATGTGGTGGTCGCCGAATTCCGCGGCCATTCGCGCACCATTTCCGGCGAGCTGCTCGGCAGCACGCCGGCACAGCACATATAAACGAAAGACGCGCAGGAGAGCCCCATGTTGCAGATGCCATTGCGCAAGCTGGACCAACTCACGCCGCACCCCACCGAGCTCGACCGTTTCGAAGTCGCCTCCACCGCCGATCTACGCGCCTGGCAGTTCGAGCAGCTCAAATGGTCGCTGCGCCATGCCTACGACAACGTCCCGCATTACCGCGCCAAATTCGACGCCGCCGGCCTTCGCCCGGACGACCTCAACAGCCTTGACGATCTCGCCCGCTTTCCTTTCACCACCAAAGCGGACCTGCGCGACAACTACCCGTTCCGTATGTTCGCCGTGCCGGAGAAGGACGTCGCCCGGATCCATGCCTCGTCGGGCACCACTGGCAAGCCCACCGTGGTCGGCTACACCAAACGCGATCTCGATACCTGGAGCGACGTCGTCGCGCGCTCGATCCGCGCTGCCGGCGGCCGTGCCGGCATGAAGCTGCACAATGCCTATGGCTACGGCCTGTTCACCGGCGGCCTCGGCGCGCATGCCGGCGCGGAACGGCTCGGCTGCACGGTGATTCCCGTGTCCGGCGGCATGACCGAGCGACAGGTCCAGCTCATCAACGACTTCAAGCCCGACATCATCATGGTGACGCCCTCCTACATGCTGGCGATCCTCGACGAATTCAGGAAGCAGGGCCTCGATCCTCGCAAGTCGTCGCTGCGTGTCGGCATCTTTGGGGCGGAGCCCTGGACCAATGCGATGCGCGAGGAGATCGAAGAAGCCTTCGACATCCACGCCGTCGACATCTATGGCCTGTCGGAAGTGATTGGCCCCGGCGTCGCCAGCGAATGCGTCGAGTCCAAGGATGGCCTTCATATCTGGGAAGATCATTTCTATCCGGAAGTGATCGATCCCTTTACCGGCAAGGTGCTGCCCGACGGCGAGGAAGGCGAGCTGGTCTTCACGTCGCTGACCAAGGAAGCGATGCCGATCATCCGTTACCGCACCCGCGATCTCACGCGTCTACTGCCAGGCACCGCGCGAAACATGCGGCGGATGGAGAAGGTCACCGGCCGCAGCGACGACATGATCATCCTGCGCGGCGTCAATGTGTTTCCCACACAGATCGAAGAGAAGCTCCTGATCATCCCCGAGTTGTCCATGCACTACCAGATCGTGTTGACGCGATCGGGCCGCATGGACGAAATGGAGGTTCACGTCGAGGCGCGTCCCGAATTCTCCGATACCGACGCGCGCAGGGCTGCGGCCAACCGCCTGGAATCGGCCATCAAGGACACGATCGGCATCTCTTGCCGCGTCGTCATCCGCGACGCCGACAGCATCGAACGATCGGCCGGCAAGGCCCGGCGCATCCTCGATCGCCGGCCGCAGGGCTAGATCTTTAAGGACCACGATTCATCATGGCACGACCACGCGCCAACAATTACGACGACAAGCGCCGCGCGATCCTCGATCGCTCGGCCGAGCTGTTCTCCGAATACGGCTACGACCGCGCCTCCATGAACAGGATCGCGGAGGCCTGCGGCGTGTCAAAGGCCAATCTTTATCATTACTACAAGGACAAGGATCAGCTGCTATTCGACGTAATCCGCGTTCATCTCGAAGACCTCAACCAGGTCGTCGAGGCCGCCGATGAGCCCGACCTGCCGCCGCAGACGCGGTTGCGTGAACTGGTCGGCGCCTTGCTCGAAGCCTACCGCGATGCCGATGCCCAGCACAGCGTGCAGATCAGCAGCATGCGCTTCCTCTCCGACGAGCAGCAGACCGCGCTGAAGAATATGGAGCGCGATCTGGTGCGCGTATTCTCTTCCGCCGTTCTCGGCATCGCGCCGCAGCTCAAAGGCACCGTGATGCTGAAGCCGGTGACCATGTCGCTGTTCGGCATGGTGAACTGGCACTATCTCTGGTTCCGCAACAACGGGCCGTTCAGCCGCGCGGACTACGCCGATCTCGTGACCAAACTCATCGTCGACGGCACACGCGACCTGATAGCCGTGTCCGCCCCCGTGTCGAAACGCGCCGGTGCGCGGCGCAAGTAGCGGCGCATCAACGACTATCAACTCCTCCAGCAAGAGAGCAGTCCCATGAAACTCCAGAGCTACGTTCAAGGACAATGGGCGGCCCCGACGGCGAACCTGACCGAGATCGTCAGCGCCGTCACCGGCGAGGTGGTCGCGCAGGCATCGAGCGGCGGCCTCGACATGAAGCAGGCTCTGGACTATGCGCGACGCACCGGTGGCCCCGCACTGCGGCGTCTGACCTTCCATCAGCGGGCGGACCTCCTGAAGAAGCTCGGTCAGCACATCACCGAGCGCAAGGACGAGCTCTACAAGCTCTCCTTCATGACCGGCGCGACGCGCACCGACAACATGATCGATGTGGATGGCGGCATCGGCACGCTGTTCGCCTATGCCGGCAAGGGCCGCCGCGAACTCCCGAACACGACTTTCCTGCTCGATGGCGTCGTTGAGCCACTGTCCAAGAGTGTCACTTTTGCCGGCCGGCACATCGCCACGACGCTGCAGGGCGCCGCCGTGCATATCAACGCCTTCAACTTCCCCTGCTGGGGCATGCTGGAGAAACTGGCGCCTGCGCTGCTGGCCGGCGTCCCCGTCATCACAAAGCCCGCCACCGTCACCTCTTATGTGGCGCATGCGGTCGCACGCATGATCGCTGACTCCGGCATCCTGCCCGCCGGTGCTTTTCAGTTTGTGATCGGCTCCACCGGCGATCTGTTCGATCACCTCACATGCCAGGACGTGGTGTCCTTTACCGGCTCGGCAGAGACGTCACAGACCCTGCAGCGACATCCTGTGATCGCGCGCGAGTCCGTGCGATTCATTGCGGAGCGCGACTCGCTCAACTCCGCCATCCTCGCCCCCGACGCCGCGCCGGGCACACCGGAATTCGACCTGTTCGTGAAAGAGGTCGTCAAGGAGATGACCATCAAGGCCGGGCAGAAATGCACGGCGATCCGCCGCGCGATGGTCCCGTCAGGTCATGTCGATGCCGTCATCACCGCGTTGCGCGAAAAGCTCGGCAAGATCACCATCGGCGATCCCCAACTCGAAAATGTGCGGATGGGTTCGCTGGTCGGCCTTTCGCAGCGTCGCGATGTGCTGTCGCATGTGGCGACATTGCGCGGCGAAGCTGAACTGGTGTCCGGCGATCCCGACAACTTCACAGTCGAGGGCGCCGATGCCAAACGCGGCGCCTTCCTACCGCCGTTGCTGCTGCATTGCGCCGATCCCCGCCGTGCCGCCAGCGTGCATGAGGTCGAGGCCTTCGGCCCGGTCTGTACAGTGATGGGTTACGACGGGCTCGACGATGCCATCGCGCTCGCCAATCGCGGCGGCGGCAGCCTCGTCACCTCGCTCTATACGCATGACATCAGGACCGCCGCCGATCTCTCCTTCGGCATCGGCACCTTCCACGGCCGCCTGGTGGTCATCGACCGCGACTGCGGCAAGGAACAGACCGGCCACGGCTCACCGATGCCGCAAATGGTGCATGGCGGCCCCGGCCGCGCCGGCGGCGGCGAGGAACTCGGCGGCATCCGCAGCCTGCAGCATTACATGCAGCGCACTGCACTACAGGGCTCGCCCACGATGCTCGCCGGCATTACCGGAAGCTGGACCAAGGGCGCGCCCGTGGTCGAGGAGAAGCATCCGTTCCGCTATCACTTCGACGATCTCGCCATCGGCCAGAACTTTACGTCGAAGGAGCGCACCATCACGCTTGAGGACATCGAGCACTTCGCTCATTTTACCGGCGACACCTTCTATGCCCATATGGACGAGGAAGCGACCAAGGGGCACCCGTTCTTCC
>SDZE01000379.1 GCA_004173095.1 Bradyrhizobiaceae bacterium | reverse complement strand
TTCTTGAACTGGGCCAGAACCGCGGCCGGCAGTTCGGATGCCGGTCGGGCCTTGCGGAAATCCTCTGCGGTCCATTCCGGATTGTCGTCATGGACGGCCGGATCGAATTTAGGCTTTTTTGACATGGCGTCTGATCTCCTTTGCGTGAGCGCGCCGCAAACTGATCGGACGCACTTCGCCCTTGCGGAGCGTGTAAGCGAGAAAATACGGCTTGCCGTCGATATAGCCCCAAGCCCGGTAGCGGATCTCGCCGTAGTCGAAACGGTCATCCTCGGCGAAGCTGACGATCTCGAGATCGAAAGCACGCGCCAACGAGATGCCGTGCTGCGCCTTGTTGATCTCGTCCTTGCCGTCGTCGAAACGATCGTCCGCGCTCATATTTGTACACCCAAAAATGAGTGACGGAAATAATATTCGTCGCACTCACTTCGAGTTGTCTCTGCCTCCAGCCTACAGTCTGTAGATCCAGCCGCAGCACGATCGAGACGTCGCCGCCGCCGGCGCCGTGACCGGTCTGGCGCTGCAGGCGTTTCTCCAGCGAATCCAGAGCCTTGGTGTCTTTCATGACGATCCGCAGCCCCTTCTGGGTCTTGGCAGCGGCGGCGTCCAACGGTTCGGCGTTGAGGACGCGGGCGCGGACGTCTTCGCCCTGCAATTCGGCGCCCAGTTGCAGCAGCACGGCTGCGCCGGGTTCCAAAACGTCGCGGAACTGGGCGAGCCCTTCGGAGAACAGCACCGCCTCGAAATGGCCGGTGGGGTCCGACAGGCCCATGATCCCCATCTTGTTGCCGGTCTTGGTGCGCCGCTCCTGACGCGACACCACTGTTGCCGCCACCCTGCCCGCCGTCGCACCGGTCTTTACTGCCTTGCAGAACTCGGCCCAACTCTGCACCCGCAGCCGCTTCAGCGCAGTGGCGTAATCGTCGAGCGGATGGCCGGACAGGAAGAAGCCGATGGCGTCGTATTCCTTGCGCAGCTTCTCGGCCGCGAGCCAGTTGTCGATCGACGGTAGCATCACCGCCGGCGCATCGACGGCGCCGCCGAACATGTCGTTCTGGCCCGATGTCGCGGCCTCGTTGGCGCGCTGGCAGGCGGCCAGAATGCGGTCGGCGCCGCCATGGACGCGGGCGCGATGTGGATCGAGCGTGTCGAAGGCGCCGGCTGCGGCCAGCGTCTCGATAATGCGCTTGTTGACGGCGCGCGGCGAGACGCGCGATGCGAAGTCCGCGAGCGACGTGAACAGACCATTCTTGGTGCGCTCGGCGACGATCTGCTCGACGGCGCTGGCGCCGACGCCCTTCAATGCCGCCAGCGCGTAATAGATCGTCTTGTTGCCGACTTCGAACGCCACGCCCGACAGATTGATGTTCGGTGGCTCGACCTTGATGCCGAGCCGCTGCGCCTCGGCACGGAATTCCGAAAGCTTGTCCGTGTTGCTCATGTCCAGCGTCATCGACGCAGCGATGAATTCGACCGGATAATGCGCCTTCATATAGGCCGTGTGATACGACACCAGCGCGTAGGCGGCGGCGTGGCTCTTGTTGAAGCCGTAGTCGGCGAACTTCGCCAGCAGATCGAAGATCGTATCGGCCTGCCCTTTCGGCACGCCGTTCTTGACCGAGCCCTCGACGAAGATGGCGCGCTGCTTCTCCATCTCGGCGCGGATCTTCTTGCCCATCGCGCGGCGCAACAGGTCGGCGTCGCCGAGCGAATAGCCGGCCATCACCTGGGCGATCTGCATCACCTGTTCCTGATAGATGATGACGCCGTAGGTTTCCTTCAGGATCGGCTCGAGGATCGGATGCAGATATTCCGGTTCTTCATCGCCGTGCTTGCGCGCGCAATAGGTCGGGATGTTCGCCATCGGGCCGGGACGATACAGCGCGACCAGCGCGATGATGTCCTCGAAACGGTCGGGCCGCATATCCACCAGCGCGCGCCGCATGCCCGCACTTTCCACCTGGAACACGCCGACCACCTCGCCGCGCGCCAGCATCTCGTAGCTCGCGGCATCGGTGATCGCCGTGGTGGCGAGATCGACGTCGATCTGGCGCTGCTTGAGCAGCTTCACCGCGACATCGAGCACGGTGAGCGTCTTGAGCCCGAGGAAGTCGAATTTCACCAGGCCCGCAGGCTCGACCCATTTCATGTTGAACTGGGTGACCGGCATGTCGGATTTGGGATCGCGATACATCGGCACCAGTTCGGATAGCGGCCGATCGCCGATCACGATGCCCGCGGCATGCGTCGAGGCGTGGCGCGTCAGCCCTTCCAGCTTCTGCGCGATGGCGAATGCCTTGGCGACGATGGGGTCCTCGTCGCGCGCCGCCTGCAGTTTCGGCTCGTCCTCGATCGCCTGCTTCAACGTCACCGGAGCCGCTGGATTCTGCGGGACAAGCTTGGTCAGCTTGTCGACCTGGCCATAGGGCATCTGCAGTACGCGGCCGACGTCACGCAGCACGCCACGCGCCTGCAGCGTTCCGAAGGTGATGATCTGCGCCACCTGATCGCGGCCGTAGCGCTGCTGCACATAGGTGATGACCTCGCCGCGACGATCCTGGCAGAAGTCGATGTCGAAGTCGGGCATCGAGACGCGTTCCGGATTGAGGAAGCGCTCGAACAGCAGGTTGAATTGCAGCGGGTCGAGATCGGTGATGGTCAGCACCCATGCGACCAGCGAGCCCGCACCCGAACCTCGGCCCGGCCCGACCGGAATGCCCTGGGCTTTCGCCCATTTGATGAAGTCGGCCACGATCAGGAAGTAGCCGGCATAGTTCATGCGCGCGATCACGCCGAGCTCGAAATCGAGCCGCGCACGATAGTCCTCCTCGCTGCGCCCCTGCGACAGGCCATGCACCTTCAAGCGGCGATCGAGGCCTTCGACGGCCTGCCTGCGCAACTCGTCGGTTTCCTCCTGCGCGGCCGCCTCGGCATCGCTGCCGGCGCCCACGGTGAAGCGCGGCAAAATCGGTTTCCGCGTCCGCGGGCGATAGGCGCAGCGCTCGGCGATCTCCACGGTGGACGCCAGCGCTTCCGGCAGATCGGCGAACAGCACCGCCATCTCGGCGCGCGTCTTGAAGCGGTGATCGGGCGTCAGCTGCTCGCGATCGCTCTCGGCAATCATCCTTCCGCCGGCGATACACAAAAGCGCATCATGCGCCTCGTGATCTTCGGCGGTGGCGAAATACGGCTCGTTGGCAGCCACCAGCGGAATGCCGCGGCTGTAAGCGAGATCAATCAGCCCCGCCTCGGCGCGGCGTTCCTTCTCAATATTGTGGCGCTGCAATTCGATGTAGAGGCGATCGCCGAACAGCCCGGCAAGCTGCTCGCAGCGCTGCGCGGCGAGTGCCGCCTGATCGGCGATCAGCGCCTGCGCCAGCGGACCATCCGGTCCGCCGGTCAGCGCGATGACGCATTCAGCCTCGTTCTGCAGCCAGTCGAGCTTGATATGCGGCGACTGGTGCACGGGCGTTTCGAGGAACGCGCGTGAATTGAGACGCATCAGGCTCTGATAGCCACGCTCGCGTGTCGCCAGCAGCACCATGCGCGGCATGGTGACGTGCAGCGCATTGCGGGCATTGGGATCCTGATCGCCGAAATCGACGGCAAGTTCGACGCCGACGATGGGCTGAATTCCGGAGCCCGCGAGTTTCTCCGAGAATTCCAGCGCGCCGAACATGTTGTCCATGTCGGTCAGCGCCAAAGCCGGCTGATGATCAGCCTTGGCGAGGTCCGCCAGCTTGGCGACCTTGATGGATCCCTTCAGCAGCGAATAGGCGGAATGAACGTGCAGATGCACGAATCCGGGTGTGGATACGGCGGGACGTTCGCTCATGGGGGCATTCCGGGTCGGTCACGGGAGAGCGGTGGCATTGGACTGCCGACTCGCCGATCCCATCGTGGCGACTGCCCGCCCCGGTGTCCAACCCAAAGGCCGGCACGAGCCGCGGCATCCCCACTATCCCGCGCCCGCACCCCCGGCCGCTCCGGCTTAGAGCTGGGGGATGACCTGGGCCCACACGGCAATCATTCCCACGAACAACACGATCGAAGCCAACGCCGCGGCTTCTTCAACAAAGGTCTTCAGCATGTCAGCCTCCTGATCTCTGGAACATATGAGGAACATTGTTCTCATTTCGTTCTGAGAGTCAAGCAAGCCGAGACGCAGAACAGACCATGTACGGATGATTGGTTAATAGCCACCGGCTGAGGCGCTTGCGACGACGCAGAGCCGCGCTCTCAGGCATCGACCTGGGCGATGCCCATTATTCGATGTCTGGAGATTTCCGGGCGCGGCATTGCGGCCAAACGGGTGTTTTGGGAGTTGACGAACGCCCGTGCGACCGGCTTTGTGCTGGCGATGATATTCACCGCCGGCAACGAGTCGGCAGGGAGACCTTTGATGCGCGCCGCCTTGTTTGCCTTGCTGGCACTCGTTGCCACCTCCGCCATTGACGTCTCACCGGCCGCTGCGCAGCGTTCCAATCCCGGCCCGTTCTCGTTCTACACGCCGTCCGGCTATGCGTTCTGCATGCGCTCGATCTACGGGGACGACGACTGCAGCTACGCAAACTATCAGCAGTGCGCCAGAACCGCATCGGGCATCGGCCTCTCCTGCTTCGCCAATCCTGCCCTCGCTTACGCACCGCAGGGCGCCTATGACGAACCGCGCCCGGCGCCGCGCAAGCGCAAGAAGCAGCGCAACTACTGAGCCGATCCACGATCGCAGACATCTTGATATGGCCGGCATTTGCCGGCCGTTTTGCGTTCAGGTCGCAGGTCCGCCATCTCGCGGCGCCGGAGCGTCCGAGGGGTGAGCCGTTACTTCCCCGACCATGAGGGGAAGCGGCACGCCGCAAGGCGCGAAGTGATAGGTGGGACGCAGCAGGCTCAAACCGGATCGCCGGCGAGAACCGACCGCGCAACGCCTTACGGCGCGCCACCAGCGACGTTCTGTCTGGTCGAAGGACCGTTCTTCCGGGTACTGGGCGCATCTCAACAGATGCCATCCGACAGCTTTCGCTGCCTTCACCCGCACCACGTCCAGCCGCGCCATAGCGGCAGACCCCCGTAGTGGGGCCGGACGGTGACCCTCGACCACCCGAGTGCAGGAGGTACGTCCTCCCCTGCCCGCAGGCGCCGCATCTCCCTCCACTCCAGACGCCTCATGAAGCGCCCCTCGCGAAGGAGACGGCAGGAGTATCAGCGCGGATAGGAATTTTGTCAAGAACAAAAATGGAACATTCCGACTGCGCGCCGGCAGCAGTGTCCCTCTCCCGCTTGCGGGGGAGGGACACTGCTGCCGGCGCGCAGTCGGAATGTTCC
>SDZE01000190.1 GCA_004173095.1 Bradyrhizobiaceae bacterium | reverse complement strand
TGCTTCGAGAGCCACGGCGATCGACCGGAAGTCGATCCAGGCCATCCGCTTGTAGGATGGCGAGCGCAGCAGATAGGCCGGATGGAACGTCGCGACGGCGCGGATCTTCCGGGTACCCGTGTCGTAGTCCACCCAGCGGCCGCGCGACTTCATGATGCCGTCGCGGGTCTGCAACAGGGTCTGCGTCGACGGATTGCCGAGCGTCACCAGGATGTCCGGATCGACCAGTTCGATCTGGCGCTGAATGAAAGGCAGGCAGATCTGGGTCTCCTGCGGCGTCGGCGTGCGGTTGCCGGGCGGACGCCATGGGATGACGTTGGCGATATAAACCGTCGAGCGGTCGAGGCCGATCGCCTTCAGCATCAGGTCGAGCAGTTTGCCGGAGCGCCCGACGAAGGGCAGGCCTTCGATATCCTCGTCGCGACCGGGGGCCTCGCCGACCAACATTACCCGCGCCGTTGGATTGCCGTCGGCGAATACCAGCCGGGTCGCGGTTCCCTTCAGTGCGCAGCCCTCGAAGGTTTCCATGATGGCGCGCAGCGCTTCCAGGGTGGGCGCCGTCCGCACGGCATCGCGGGCGGCGGCCACGGCGACATCGGGGGCCACTTCGATCTTTGTCGGCGCCGGCCGCGGTGCTGCCGCGGGCATGCCGGTCAAAGCGGGACGCGTCGGTGCCGCCTCGGCGCGCGCGGGAAGGCCGATATCTTCGTCCAGCAGGCGATCGACCGGCTCGTCCATGACGGCGCAATCGACCCCGGCCTCCAGATAGAAGGCGAGCAGTTGCGCGACGGTGGGGGCAGGTTCAGGGATCATGGCGACGGCTCAGGTATGCCAGCATCCGGCCGGGATCGCCACCCGTGGAAAGGGCCCCTGTGCATTTCGGTGGTTGTTCTTCCGCCAAAAATCGGAAACAACACCATTAGAAGCGTTCTGAACGGGTTGGAAACGGGTCTGAGATCAACATTATGAGCACTGAAGAACTTCCACCGCGCGAAAGTATGGAATTCGACGTCGTCATCGTCGGCGCGGGACCAGCCGGTCTGTCGGCGGCGATCCGGCTGAAGCAGCTCAATGCGGATTTGACCATCGTCGTGGTGGAAAAGGGTTCCGAGGTCGGAGCCCACATCCTGTCTGGTGCCGTGATCGACCCGGTCAATCTGGACAAGCTGATTCCGGACTGGCGCGAAGATGCGGATTGCCCGCTCAAGACCCAGGTCACGGACGACCAGTTCTTCGTCATGACCAAGACCGGCGGTTTCAGGCTGCCGAACTTCCTGATGCCGCCGCTGATGAACAACCATCACTGCTACATCACCTCGCTCGGCATGACGACGCGCTGGCTCGGCGCCAAGGCCGAAGCGCTCGGGGTCGAAATCTATCCGGGCTTCGCGGCGGCCGAGACGCTGTATGACGAGCAGGGCGCCGTGCGCGGCATCGCCACCGGCGACATGGGCGTCGGCCGCGACGGCAAGCCGAAGGATTCCTTCACCCGCGGCATGGAACTGCTCGGCAAATACACGCTGTTCGCCGAAGGCGCGCGGGGCTCGCTGACCAAGGAATTGATCGCCAAATTCGCCCTCGACAAGGATTGCGAGCCCGGCAAATTCGGCATCGGCCTCAAGGAAATCTGGCAGATCGATCCCGCCAAGCACAAGAAGGGCACCGTCAAGCATTCGTTCGGCTGGCCGCTCGAAAACGACGTCGGCGGCGGCTCGTTCCTGTACCACTACGACGACAACTTGGTAGCTGTCGGCTTCGTGCTGCATCTGAACTACGAGAACCCCTATCTCTATCCGTTCGAGGAGTTCCAGCGCTTCAAGACCCATCCGCTGATCCGCGACACGTTCGAGGGCGGCAAGCGCCTCGCTTACGGCTCGCGTGCCATCACCGAAGGCGGCTATCAGTCGGTGCCGAAGCTGAGCTTCCCCGGCGGCGCGCTGATCGGCTGCGCCGCAGGCTTCGTCAACGTGCCCCGTATCAAGGGCGTCCACAACGCCATGGCGTCGGGCATGCTGGCAGCCGAGCATCTCGATGCTGCGCTGAAGGCCGGCCGCGCCAACGATGAGTTGATCGACTACGAAAACGCCTGGCGCTCATCCTCGATCGGCAAGGACCTCTATCCGGTCCGCAACGCCAAGCCCTTGTGGTCGAAATTCGGCACGCTGCTCGGCAACGCGCTGGGTGGTTTCGACATGTGGTGCAACACGTTCGGTTTCTCGCTGTTCGGCACCCAGAAGCACGAAAAGCCGGATCGCAAGACGCTGAAACCGGCGAAGGATTTCAAGCCGATCCCGTATCCGAAGCCGGACGGCAAGATCACCTTCGATCGTCTGTCCTCGGTGTTCCTGTCCAACACCAATCACGAGGAAGACCAGCCGGTCCATCTCAAGGTCGCCGACATGGCGCTGCAAAAGTCGTCGGAGCATGACGTTTTCGCCGGGCCATCGAACCGTTATTGCCCGGCCGGCGTGTATGAGTGGGTCGGCGAAGGGCAGGAGCCGCGCTTCCAGATCAATGCGCAGAATTGCGTCCACTGCAAAACCTGCGACATCAAGGATCCGAACGGCAACATCACCTGGGTGCCGCCGGAAGGTGGCGGCGGTCCGAATTATCAGGCGATGTAAGGGCCTCGTTTCCTCGCCCCGCTTCACCTTTCCCCACCGGGGAGAGGTGAAGCAGCATCACTCGCGCGTGACCTGCAGGGCGCCGGTCACGATGCCGCCACACTGAGAGCGTTTGCAGGCATATACGGCGCAATTCGATCGCCCGAACCTGAACAGGCTTCCCTGGTGCATCTGCGCCCCCGATCCTTGCGAACGGCCGTCAAAACCGGCATTGTCGCACTGCGCTATTATGCCGGGTCGGCAGCGCTTTCGAGCTTGTGTCGCTGTTCAGGTCGCGTGGCGCTCGAACTCTCGCCCATCATTCCTGGAGCTAGGCGCATTTGATGTCCTCCCGTTTCAACCGCTTGACGCTCGCCGCCGCCACGCTTGCCGTTCTGGCCATGCCGGCGCAGTCCTTCGCACAGACCCCGGATCATGCCGGCGATAGCGCCGCACAGTTCCCGACGGCCAAGGATCTGCGGCAGATGACGACCGCAGGCAGCTATCTGGCTGCGCGTCATGCCAGCGTGGAACGCGATGCCACGTCGGCTGCGACTTTTTACCGCTCTGCGCTGCGCACCGATCCCAAGAACAACGAATTGCTGGATCGTGCTTTCATCTCGTCGCTGGCCGATGGTGATATCGACGAGGCGGTGAAACTGGCCGCGCGCATTCTGGTCATCGACAAGTCGAACCGCGTCGCCCGCCTGGTGGTCGGCGTGCGCGATCTCAAGACCAAGAAATACGCGGCGGCGCAGACCAATATCAATCAGTCGGTGCGCGGCCCGATCACCGATCTCGTCGCCACGTTGCTCGGCGCCTGGGCCAGCTATGGCGCCGGCGACACCAAGGCCGCCATCGCGAATATCGACAAGCTGACCGGCCCCGAATGGTATCCGATCTTCAAGGATCTGCATGCCGGCCTGATCCTCGATCTCGCTAACAAGCAGAAGGAAGCCGGCGCACGTTATGAGCGCGCCTACAAGCTCGACGATTCCGCGCTGCGCGTGGTCGATGCGTATGGCCGCTGGGCCTCGCGCAACAAGGACGAGGCGGCGGCACTCGCGATCTACGAGACCTTTAACAAGAAGCTTGCGCGCCATCCCCTGGTGCTGGAGGGCATTCGCGAGACCAAGGCTGGAAAGAAGTTGCCGGTGCTGGCGGACAGTCCGCAGGCCGGCGCGGCCGAAGCGCTTTACGGCATCGGTGCCTCGCTGACACGCCGCGGCGGCGAGGATCTGGCGCTCGTCTATCTGCAGCTCGCGCTGTATCTGAAGCCCGATCACTCGCTGGCTCTGCTGTCGCTCGCGGATCTCTATGAATCCGTCAAGAAGCCGGCGATGGCCATCAAGGTCTATGAGCGGATGCCGGCGGATTCGGCGCTGAAGCGCAATGCCATGATCCAGCAGGCCACCAATCTCGACGCCGCCGATCGCAGCGACGAAGGCATCAAGATCCTGCACGAGGTCACGGCCAGCGATCCGAAGGACCTCGAGGCCATCATGGCGCTCGGCAATATCGAACGCGCCCGCAAGAAATTCGCGGATTGCGCCGAGACCTACAGCAAGGGCATCGACGTGGTCGCCGCCAACCAGGACAAGCCGAACTGGGTTTACCACTATTTCCGCGGCATCTGTCTGGAGCGCTCCAAGCAGTGGGCCAAGGCCGAAGTCGACATGAAAAAGGCGCTCGAACTGCAGCCCGAGCAGCCGCATGTGCTGAACTATCTCGGCTATTCATGGATCGATCAGGGCATCAATCTCGATGACGCCATGAAGATGATCAAGCGCGCGGTCGAGCAGCGCCCGGATGACGGCTACATCGTCGACTCGCTCGGCTGGGCGTATTATCGCATCGGCAACTACGAGGACGCGGTCAAGAATCTGGAACGCGCCATCGATCTGAAGCCGGAAGATCCGACCATCAACGATCATCTCGGCGACGCCTATTGGCGCGTCGGCCGCAAGCTGGAAGCTGCCTTCCAATGGCAGCATGCCAAGGATCTCAAGCCGGAAGCCGAAGAGCTGCCGAAGATCGAGGCCAAGCTCCAGAAGTGCGTGCCGACCGAAGGCGGCGAAAAGCCCGAAGGCTGCGCTCTGAACGAAGCGACTCCTGCGGCTTCGGCCGACAAGTCGGAGCCAAAAAAAGATAGCGATAAAGGCGGCTGATCCAATGACGGGGGCATCGGCGGGCATTGGGCAGCCTGCTTTGAAAGAATCGGCGCGCGCCAAGGTCAATCTGACATTGCGCGTGATCGGGCGGCGTGCGGACGGCTATCATGATCTTGATAGC
>SDZE01000582.1 GCA_004173095.1 Bradyrhizobiaceae bacterium | reverse complement strand
AAGGAGTTCCCCGCATGGCCCGTATCACGTTGCGTCAGCTGCTCGATCACGCAGCGGAAAACGACTACGGCGTACCGGCCTTCAACATCAACAACATGGAGCAGGCGCTCGCCATCATGGAAGCCGCCAATGCCGTTGATGCGCCGGTCATCATCCAGGCGTCGCGCGGGGCGCGCTCCTATGCCAACGACATCATGTTGAAGCACATGATGGACGCCGTCACCGAGATCTATCCGCACATCCCGGTCTGCGTGCATCTCGACCACGGCAACGAGGCCGCGACCTGCATGACCGCGATCCAGGCCGGTTTCACCTCGGTGATGATGGATGGTTCGCTCAAGGCCGACGGCAAGACCGCCGCCGACTGGGACTACAATGTCTCCGTCACCAAGACCGTGACCGACATGGCACATCTCGGCGGTATCTCGGTGGAAGGCGAACTCGGCGTGCTCGGCTCACTGGAATCCGGCGAAGGCGAAGCGGAAGACGGCCATGGCGCCGTGGGCAAGCTGTCGCATGACCAGCTGCTGACCAATCCCGACGAGGCCGTCAAATTCGTCAAGGAAACCCAGGTCGATGCGCTGGCGATCGCCATGGGCACCTCGCACGGCGCCTACAAGTTCACCCGCAAGCCAGACGGCGACATTCTCGCCATGAACGTGATCGAGGAAATCCACCGCAAGCTGCCGAACACGCATCTGGTGATGCACGGCTCATCCTCGGTGCCGCAGGACCTGCAGGACATCATCAACTCGTTCGGCGGCCAGATGAAGCCGACCTGGGGCGTGCCGGTGGCCGAGATCCAGCGCGGCATCAAGCATGGCGTGCGCAAGATCAATATCGACACCGACAACCGGATGGCGATGACCGGCCAGATCCGCAAGATCCTGTCGGAAAACCCCAGCGAATTCGATCCGCGCAAATATCTGAAGCCGGCGATGGAGGCGATGACCAAGCTGTGCAAGCAGCGCCTGCAGGAGTTCAACACCGCGGGCCAGGC
>SDZE01000171.1 GCA_004173095.1 Bradyrhizobiaceae bacterium | reverse complement strand
GATCAGGCCGCCAAGACCGATATCGGCTGGGGGCATCAGATCCGCTCCTACGTGCTGCAGCCCTATCAGATGGTGAAGGACCTTCGCACCGGCGTTCAGACCTCGGATACGTCGGGGGTGCTCGACGGTGATCTCGACGAGTTTATGGCCGCGACCCTGGCCCAACGCGCCTTCGGCACCACGCCCGGCGCCATCGACGACGTGGACTGAGCCATGGCCCATGTTGCGTTCATCGGTTTGGGACGCATGGGGTGTGGGATGGCGGGCCGCTATCTCGATAGCGGCTTCAGCGTCGCCGTCTGGAATCGCAGCAAGGCCAAGGCTCATGAGTTGATCGCACGCGGAGCGCGTTGGGCAGTCTCGCCTGCCGATGCGGCAGAGGGCTCTGATGCGATCGTGACGATGGTCGCCGATGATGAGGCGTCGGAGGCGGTTTGGCTCGGCGCTGACGGTATCGCGCAGGCGGCCAGCCGCGGTGCCGTCGCCATCGAATGTTCGACGGTCTCCTATCAGCATGCGCTGCGCTTGGGCAGGGAGCTCACGCAACGCGGGCTGATTTATCTCGACTGCCCGGTCACCGGGCTGCCGGATGCCGCGGCGAGCGGCAAGCTGACATTGCTAGTCGGCGCTGCTGCCGACGATCTCGAAAGCGCGCGGCCGTATCTGGAGCCTATTGGCGCGACGATCCGGCATTTCGGTGCGGTCGGGGCAGGGACTGTCTACAAGCTCATCAACAATATGATGGGCGCCATCCACATTGCCGGCCTTGCTGAAGCACTTGCGGTCGCTGAACAGGCAGGTCTCGATATGCCGCTGGTGCTCGATGCCATCGCGAATGGTGTGGCCGCCAGCCCTCAAGTGGTCCGGCACGCACCGCGTATGGCCGCGCGCGATTTTGCCGACGCTTCCTTCACGGCGGCGCTGCGCCACAAGGATGCCGTCTATGCGCTCCGCCTGGCCGAGCAACTGTTACAGGCGAAGCCGCTGATCGGCACCGCTGCCGTGGCTGCCTATGACAAGGCGAAGACATTCGCACCGGATGACGACGAGGCGCGGATGATCGAAATCGTCTCGCGTCCCAGGGACCGCTGACCTCGACCCGGCTTTACCTGCGGTCGCCTCTGCGGCGTCTTGAAACAGCAGCGCAACCACCGGCGTCCTATTCTTTTGTTGCTCTCCCGATATCATCCGGCTGCCGGAACGCGGCGACGGGTTCCGGCTTGTCCCGGCGTCATCGCCGCGGTGGCATCAACCAGAAGGGTGTGGGCATGAGGAAGATTTTGTCAGTTGTTGCGATCGGCGTTGCCTTGATCGTCAGCGGTTGCGGCCGCGATCCCGGTCCGCAGGGACCGAAGGGGGAGCCCGGCGCTCAGGGCCCGGCGGGACCGCAGGGAGCGCAAGGCGTTCAGGGCGTTCCCGGTGCCCAGGGGCAGGTCGGCGCCCAGGGACCGCAAGGGCCGCAGGGCGTGCCGGGTCCGAAAGGCGACAAGGGTGACAAGGGCGAGCCAGCGCCGGCGAGTTTCCGCGCGGTACAGGCTGACGGCGCGGTCGGCTGCGAAGCCAGCGAAACGCTGGTGTCGGTCATGTGCCCGAGCGGCGGCGCGCCGGACGGCGTGAAATGCGCGACAACGCCGACGGTCGGTCTCTGCCTGAAGAAGTAACGCACAAGACGCCGGCGGGGCGACGCGATTTGCGCGTCGTCCCCGCTGCCGGGCGGGGCTTGTTTTCGGCTTAACCCTTGCCGTCGCCGCGCCTGCCGAAAGAGGGCGGCGCCGATATGACCAGATAGTATTCGCAAGCGCGCGACGCGCGGTTTTCGAACCAGTGCTCGACATCGACTTCGAAATAGAGCGAGTCGCCTTCTTCCAGAACGGTTTCCGTATCCTTGGTCCGCACGGTGACTTTGCCTTGTGTGGCCAGAACGTGCTTGGAGGTGCCGGCAGGGTAGGCGGGCAGACTGCCGGTCGATGTCTTCGGCGGAAGCCGATGCAGCACGACTTCCACCGCCATGCCGGCCATGACCGGCGAGAGCAGGAAACGTTCGAAGCCGGTTTTCGCATCTCTAAAGATCTGGCGCTGATCCTTGCGCACGACCGCAAAGGCGCGGCGCGGCGCATCGTCGTCGCCCATCAACGCGGAGAACGAAGTGCCGAGCGCGAGCGCAATCCGGCGCGCCACGCCGATAGTGGGGCTCTTCTCGCCGCGCTCGACTTTGGACAGCATCGCGCGACTGACGCCGGACTGTTTTGACAACTGCTCGAGTGTGAGGTCGGCCTGTTCCCGCAGCACGCGGACCCGATCGCCGAATGCGCGGCTGACGGGGTCTTCACGTACGACCTTCCGTGCCGCAGCCTTCGCCATCTCGTGTGTCGCTCCAATTTCCAGCAAACCGATTCTACTTTAGGCGCGGATTACGGCGATGTCACACCCTGCCGACGACTCCTCTAGAAACGCCTCGCCTCCAATGAAGCTTGATTGGGCGCAAAAGCGACGAAAGGCCGCGTCTTCTAAAGAATAAAACGCCGCCGCAAGCGGCTTGCGAAAATCTCCTATCGAAGATAATCGTACCTTTAGGAGACACGATAGGTCTACCGCTCGATCAATTGTATCAGGAGGAAAGCATGCATCTCGTAACGTTCTTGCACGAAGGCCGGCCGACGGTCGGCATCGCGGACGAGGCGCTAAGCAAGGTATCGCCGCTTCCCGGCGATATTGCCCCGGACATGCTGACGCTCATCGCGAACTACGACGATTTCAAGGGCCGCATCGCAGGCGCCGCTGGTGCTGCGCTGCCGATCGCCACTGTGCAACTGTTGGCACCGATCCCGCGCCCGGCCCGCAACGTCTTCTGCGTCGGCAAGAACTACCACGAGCATGCCAAGGAATTCGCCGGCAGCGGCTATGACTCGTCGGCGAAGGAAGTGGTGCCGGAATATCCAGTGATCTTTACCAAGCCGTCGAGCACGGTGATCGGGCAGGGCGCGGCTATCCCGCAATATCTCGATACGACCGACAGCACCGACTATGAAGGTGAGCTGACGGTGATCATCGGCCGCGGCGGCCGCGGCATCAAGAAGGCCGACGCACTCAAGCATGTGTTCGGCTACACCATCATCAACGACGTGACCGCGCGCACGCTGCAGCACCAGCATCGTCAGTGGTTCATCGGCAAGGGCATCGACGGCTTCTGCCCGATGGGCCCTGCGATCATCACCGCCGACGCGATGCCCGATCCGACCAAGATGCACCTGAAGACGTTCGTGAATGGCGAGTTGCGCCAGGACGCATCGGTTGCCGATCTCGTCTTCGATATTCCGACGCTGATCGAAACGCTCTCGGCCGGCATCACGCTGGAGCCGGGCGACCTTATTGCCACCGGCACGCCCGCCGGCGTTGGTCTTGGATTCAAACCGCCGCGCTTCCTCAAGAAGGGCGACGTGGTGGCGATCGAAGTCTCCGGCATCGGCCGGCTGGAAAATCCGGTCGGCTGATCGGCCATTGGCCGATATAGGCCGAATCCGCGCTGCATGGGGCGATCGCCGCCCCATGCCAAAGGCTTACAGAGCTCGATGAATTCGCCGCAAGGCGGTGCCGTATCCGTCGATGCACGCATCCGATGTATTGCTACATAAAATAAACGGGAGATATCCATGAAGCGCCGTGATTTCCTGGCAGGCCTTGGCGGCCTGTCGACTCTCGCGATGACGGGCCGTTCTGCATTCGCGCAAGACGCGTGGCCGAGCAAGAATATCAGCATGGTGGTGCCGTTTCCGGCGGGCGGCCAAGCCGATATCGCCGCGCGTCCGATCGCGACCTACATGCAGAAGGTGCTGGGCAAGGCGATCATCATCGACAATCGCAGCGGCGCCGGTGGCTCGCTGGGCAACGCCACTGTGGCCCGTGCCGCACCCGATGGGTATTCGCTGCTGATGACACTGTCGTCGCTCGCAGTGCTGCCCGAGTCGGATCGCATCTATGGTCGCCCGATTGCTTATGAGGTCGATCAGCTGCAGCCGGTGGCACGTGTCCTCGCCGATCCCACATTGTTCGCCGTGCCGGCCAGCGCACCATGGAAGACGATTCAGGAATTCGTTGCCGATGCCAAGGCGCGGCCGGGCGCCATTTCCTATGGTTCGTCGGGCCCGTTCGGCACGTTGCACATCTCGATGGAGATGTTCGCGCTGGCGGCCGGCATCAAGATGCTGCACGTTCCGTATCGCGGTGCCGCGCCGGCGATCAGCGATCTCATCGGCGGACAGATCCAGGCTCTGGCCTCGGCACCGGGCACGCTCAAGCAGCATATCGATGCAGGAACATTGCGCGTGCTGGCCAATTTCGGCGGCGAGCGCCTCGCGGCTTTCCCGGATCTGCCGACCTTCAAGGAAGTCGGTTATCCCGATGTGGAGTTCTACATCTGGGCCGGTCTGTTCGCGCCGAAGGGCATGCCTGCGCCGGTGGTCACCAAGCTGCGCGACACGATGCGCGATGCGATGAAGGATCCCGAAGTGACCAAGGTGTTCGAGGCGGCCGGCAATATGCCAGCCTATCAGGACTCCGAAGCCTTCGCCGCGTTCGTGGCCAAGGACAGCGAGCGCCTGGTCGCCGTCGCCAAGAAGATCGGTAAGGTCTGACAAGACTTGCACTGAAGGCGAATGCCATCGGGCGCTTTATGCGCTCGATGGCTCATCCGTCCTTCGCCGCCACTGCTCATACAACGCGGTGAACCGACCGCTGTCGCGCTCAGCGCCATGCCAGACGGCAGTGACGGCGCCGTCGCTGGCGACCATAAACACTACGTCCAGCCCCGCCGAACGGTGCAACGTCGCAACTGCCTGTTGCGGTGTCTGCGCGATCGGGCCGGCGACGTTGAACGACGTGTTCACCGATAGCTCGACGCCGATGTGACGGC
>SDZE01000104.1 GCA_004173095.1 Bradyrhizobiaceae bacterium | reverse complement strand
GACTTGTCGTCGATGAACTGGCCTTGCCCGGTGAGGAGACGCTGATCTTCGAGGCGCTTGGGAGACAGACCGGCGCCGAAACGCAGGTTGGCGGGCAAAATGTTCATCTGGCGTCCTTGGATGGGCCGTTCGGGCGGGTGGTGCGAAGCTTGCCTGAAAAACCCATCCGCGCCAACCACGCTGCGGCAGGCCAGAACGGCCTGATTTGCATGACGAATGACGTTACATCTCTGCCAGCACGCGGGCGACAGCCTCGCATTCGCCGGCTGTCAGGGCCGCTTGTGGAGGCACGGGGTCGCCAACCTCATAGCCCTGGCTCACCAGCCCTGCCTTGATACAGGCCGCGAGGTTATAGCGCGCAAAAGCCTCGTTGATTCCCCACAGCCGCCGCTGCAGCACCATCGCCTCGTCCCAGCGCTGCGCCTTGCAGAGGTCATAGAGTCGCACGCTCTGCTTCGGCACCACGCAGGCCGGTCCGGCCATCCAGCCGACGCCCCCGATCAGCATGACGGCGGCCGGAATATGCGCGGATGCGGCGAACACGCCGAGCTCGTCGCCGCAGCGATTCATGATCGACAGCAGCCGCCCGGTATTGGTCGAGGCATCCTTGATGTAATTGATCCGCGGATGCTCCGCGAGCCTCGCCACCACATCGAGCGTGAGATCGGAGCGCTGGAATTGCGGATTGGTATAGATCACCACCGGAATATCGACAGCATCGGCAATGGCGCGAAAGTAGGATTCGATCTGCGCGTCCTTGAGCGGGAAATAGGCTTCGAGGATGGCGAGAATGCCGTTGGCGCCAAGCTTCTGATAGGCTTTTGCCTGCGTCACCGCATCGGCCGTCGAAGTCGATGCAACGCCGGCGACCACGGGGACGCGGCCATTCGCCGCCTCGATGGTGGCCCGCACCACCGCAAGACGCTGCTCGCGATCGAGATAGGCGAATTCGCCGGTGGAGCCGAGCGGCGTCAAGCCATGAACGCCCGATTTGATCAGGTCATCACAGAGCCGCCCCAGCACATCGGCGCGAATACGACCGTCGGGATCCGTGGGCGACACCAGATAGGGAAACACGCCGTGAAAACCGGCCATTGGATCATGCCTTCGGTTTGAAATTCTCGATCACGCGCAGCAACACCCCCGCGCCTGCCGCGACATCGGCATCGTCCACATGCTCCGCCGGATTGTGACTGACACCGCCGCGGCAGCGCACGAACAGCATCGCGATATCAGCAATATCGATCATCGCCATGCCGTCATGGCCGGCGCCGCTCGGCAATTCGAACACACGATACCCTTCCGCCGCGATCGCTGCACCGATCTGTCGTTGCAGCCATGGCGCGCATGGCGCGGTGCGGTTCTCATGGGTGACGTTGATCTGCAGATCGAGATTCCGCTGCCTGGCGATGGTTTCGATCTCGCGCACGATGTCGGTCACCGCCATCTTGCGATAGGAATCCTTCGAGGCGCGGATGTCGAGGGTGAACGACACCCGGCCGGGGATCACATTGGTCGCCCCGGGCATGGCGTTGATGTAACCCACCGTGCCGACCAGGCCGCCACGATCGGAGCGGCAGAATTCCTCCACCGCCAGGATGCATTCGGCGGCGCCGGTCAGCGCATCGCGCCGCATCGGCATCGGCACGGTGCCGGCATGGCCGGCGGTGCCGTGCAGTTCCACGGCCAGCCGGGTCGCGCCTGCGATGGCGGTGACGACACCGACCGGCAAGTGCTGTGCTTCCAGCACCGGCCCCTGCTCGATATGCAATTCGAGATAGGCGAGAATTTCCGCGGGCGCGCGGGCCGCGGCGCCGATGTGATCGGGATCGAGCCCGAACGCCAGCAGTGCATCGCGCATGCTGACGCCGTCGCGATCGCGGACGGCCAATGCGCTTTCGACGAAGGTGCCGGCGACCGCACGGCTGCCGAGCAGCGTCGAGCCGAAACGGGTACCTTCCTCATCGGCAAAGGCGACGATCTCAACGGCGAATGGCAACCGCACCTCGCGCCGGTGCAGATCCTCGACGCAGCCGATTGCCGTGATCACACCGAGCGGCCCGTCCCATTTGCCGGCATCGCGCACGCTGTCGTAATGTGAGCCGAGCATCAGGCATGGCAGACCGGGCGCATGGCCCTCATAGCGCCCGCACACATTGCCGATCGCATCCATCTGCGCCGACATCCCCGCCGCGCGCATCCAGGACATCAGCAGTTCGGCGGCCGAGCGGTGCTGCTCCGTCAGAAATACGCGGGTCAGATTGTCCGGCGATTCCGACAGCGCGGCCAGCGCGTCGATGCGCCGGACGATCCCTGCGCCGAGCAAGTCGTTATGTGGTTGATTGCCTATCATTGCCGTTCCGGTCACTCGATGTGCGCGTACACCCATAGCCGATTCCACGGATCCGCCAGCGAGCGTCGAACACGCGACAAACACTCAACGGTCAAATCCTCGGCGGCAGTATAATCCCTCCCCCTTGTGGGGAGGGTCGGCCGATAGGCCGGGGTGGGGGTACCCACGTGAGATAGAGCCCGTGGAGACACCCCACCCGTCCCGGTGCTCGCTGAACGCTCGCGCCGTGCCACCCTCCCCCCTGCGCGGCTGCGCCGCTTGAGGGAGGGAAAAGCACTAGCCCCGCCCCACCGTGCATTCGATCTGGCCGTGCGGCTCTTCGGTGGGCAGGAAGACGTCGTTGTTGTTGTCCAGGCCGAAGGCGGACAGATTCAACGGAATGAAATGCAGGTTCGGACAGGCCATGCTGATCTCGGATATCTCCGGCACCGCGGCGAGCGCTTTCTCGCCCATGCGATACAGGCTGTTCTGCACGCTCGGACTATAGGTCGTGGCGAATTCGCGCAACAGCGTCTGCAGGATCGTCGCATTGGTCGCTGCGTAATCGGCCGGGGTACCCGACCACGTCCAGGTCGCCACCATCGACGTGGCCGCGATGCGATCATTGGTGGGCTGGATGGTGGAATATTTGTCGGTGTAGTAATTCTCCCAGCCCGACTGGGTCGATTTCATGAACACGAAATTGTCGAGCCCGGAGCTCATCGTCATGCCGTCGCGCGTGGCATGCAGCTCGACGAACGGCTTACCGTTGTCGTCGCGGACGAAACTGTGCGGATGCGGCACGCCGTCAATCACCAGCCGCGTCCACTTGGTCTCATGCGCGGTGATGGCCACCGACACCACCTGCGGATACAGATCGAGATAGCGCTGCGCCAGCACCTGGCAGAACGGCTCGGTCTGCAGCGCGGTATTCTCGCGCGCGGTGGCATTGACGATATTCTTCATCGTGTCCGTGGATGTCGAGGTGGAATTGTCCGCATCCGTATAGGCGCGGCCGAAGTCACCCTCCAGCATCACCTTGATGCTAAGCTGGCTGACATCCTGCTTGTCACCGTCCCGATGCACCCGCATGATGCGGACGCGACCCTTGCCATAGCGGTTCTTGATGAGCGGCACGAACGACCTCCGTTGTTGACGGGTGACCGGGCGGGTGACCGGGAAAACCCTGGCCACGACGCGTTCAGATATTTCATTACGAGCAACCTTCGTGCCGCGGGTCAAGCCGCGCCTTGCTAGCAGAACCCGATCTGGCACGCCGTTTGTATCTGACGACCATAATGCCATCGTTTTTCATGACGTATGCAGGGGGCAGATCAATGACGACCCAAGTCATTCCAGGTGAAGCCACTTTCGGTGAAGCCAATTCCGGTGCAGCCAATTCCGGTGCAGCCAATCCAGCTGTCCATCCCGTCGATGAAGTCCTGCCCGCCCCGCGCCTCGTCGCGCTCGGCCTGCAGCATGTGCTGGTGATGTATGCCGGCGCCGTCGCCGTGCCGCTGATCATCGGCCGCGCGCTGAAACTGCCGCCGCAGGACGTCGCTTTCCTGATTTCCGCCGATCTGTTCGCCTGCGGCATCGCCACGCTGGTGCAGTGCCTCGGCTTCCCCGGCGTCGGCATCCGGCTGCCTGTCATGATGGGCGTCACCTTTGCCTCCGTCGGCCCCATGCTGTCGATGGCGGCGGCGCCGGAGATCGGCCTGCTCGGTATCTATGGTTCGGTCATCGCTGCCGGAATCTTCAGCATCATTGTCGCGCCTTTCATCAGCCGGCTGCTGCCGCTGTTTCCGCCGGTGGTGACAGGCACCATCATCATGGTGATCGGCATCTCGCTGATGCGCGTCGGCATCAATTGGGCGGGTGGCGGACTACCGACATTGACAAAAGTCATAGATGGCGTCCCCGGTTCTTTCCCCAATCCGGCCTATGGCCAGGCGCAGGGCCTCGGCATCGCTTTGTTCGTGCTGCTGGTCATCCTGGCGCTGATCAAATGGGGCAAGGGATTTCTGGCCAATGTCTCGGTGCTGCTCGGCATCGTCGCCGGCGCCGTGCTCGCCAGCGCGCTCGGCGTGATGCATTTCGAGAAGGTCGCCGCGGCACCTTGGGCCGATATCGTGTTGCCGTTCCATTTCGGCGTGCCGCAATTCCATCTGGTGCCCATCGTCACCATGTGCATCGTGATGGTGGTGGTCATGATCGAGTCGCTCGGCATGTTCCTCGCGCTCGGCGATCTCACCGGCAAGACCATCGACCGCGACGCGCTGACCAAGGGCCTGCGCGCCGATGGCGTCGGCACGCTGATCGGCGGCATCTTCAACACGTTTCCCTATACGTCGTTTTCGCAGAATGTCGGACTGGTCGGGGTCACCGGCGTGCGCTCGCGCTGGGTCACGGTGGCCGGCGGCGTCATCATGCTGCTGCTCGGCCTGTTGCCGAAGATGGCCGCGCTGGTCGAGGCGGTGCCGCTGGTGGTGCTCGGCGGCGCCGGCCTGGTGATGTTCGGCATGGTGGCGGCCACCGGCGCGCGTATCCTCACCGCGGTCGATTTCAAGACCAACACCTACAATC
>SDZE01000298.1 GCA_004173095.1 Bradyrhizobiaceae bacterium | reverse complement strand
GGCACGCGACGACATGTTGCCCATGAAGAAGGCGCGAACCTCCTCATTGGCGCTCTTCAGCGCGATGCCGAGCTTGTCCTTGTCGATATTGCGCATCAGTGTCTGCGCCGATCCTGCATCGAGCTTGATCAGGTCGTCGAAGGTGAACATCAGCGCCTTGATGCGCTCGGCCGCCTCGCGGTTGTCCTCTTCCAGCGAGGTGATGAAGCGGGTCTCGGTCTGGCGGTCGAAATTATTGAAGATTTCGGCCATCACTTCATGGGCGTCGCGGCGGCGGGTTTGCGACAGGTTCGACATGAATTCGACCCGCAGCGTCTGCTCGACGCGTTCGATCACTTCCTTCTGCACCGCTTCCATGCGCAGCATGCGGTTGATGACGTCGAGCGCCAGTTCTTCCGGCAGGATGCCGAGCACGCGGGCGGCATGCTCCGACTTCAGCTTCGACAGCACCACGGCCACGGTCTGCGGGTACTCGTTCTTGAGATAGTTGGCGAGCACCTCTTCCTGCACGTTGGAGAGCTTCTCCCACATATTGCGGCCGGCGGGACCGCGGAGTTCTTCCATGATGCCGTTGACACGCTCGGGCGGCAGGTACTGGTTCAGCAGCCGCTCGGTGGCGTCGTAAGTGCCCATCAGCGCGCCCGAGGCCGACATCCGTGAGACGAATTCGAGCATCAGGTCTTCGACGATTTCCGGTTCGATGGTGCCGAGGTTGGACATGTGGGACGACAATTCGCGAACTTCGTCGTCATCGAGCAACGACCACACCTTGCCGCCGTATTTTTCGCCCAGCGCAAGCATCAGGATGGCCGCGCGCTTGGGGCCGCTCATTGGCTTCGACGGCGCGCGCCCGGCCTGGCGCGCGGCCAGACCCGCCACGACGGTCTGGATGTCGCTGCTGTTGTCGCCAGTGAGTGCGGGGACTTCTGCCATCGGGGTTACGCCGGTTCCTGCAGCCACTGACGAACGATGGCTGCGGTTTCATTCGGATTGCGGTCTGCCAGTTCGCCGACACGGTGTACCGACTGGGCGTGCACCTGGCCCTGGATGGTGGCGACGTCGATCATGTTGGCGCCGGTGGCGGCGACCAGGGTCTGACCGTCGGCGCCGACGGCGACGTTGTCCGGCAGCGCCATCATGCCGGGCGGCGTCAGGGCGGCTGGCGGGGTTTCCGGGGTCAGGATGCGGCGGACCAGCGGTCGCACGACCATGAACATGACGACGAGGCCGAGCAGCATCATGACGCCGAGCTCGATGACGTTCATCACGTCGTCCTTGGTGAATTGTAGATTGCCGAGCAGGCCGGTCGGCTCGGCGACCGGCAGCGCGGTCGGGCCTTCGGCGAATTTCAGATTGACCACTTCGACCTGGTCGCCGCGCTTCTGGTCGAAGCCGATGGCGGAGCGGACCAAGGCGGCGATGCGGTCGAGCTCTTCCTTCGGGCGTTGGGTATAGACCTGCTCGCCCTTCTCGTTCTTGCCGTAGCTGCCATCCACCAGAACCGCCACCGAAATGCGGTTGACGCGGCCGGCCTCGGTCACTTCGGTCTTGGTGATGCGGGAGATCTCGTAATTATTGGTCTCTTCCGACTTCTTGCTCTGGTCCTTGGGATTGGCGGTGCCGTTCTGCTGATTGCCCGGCAATTCGTTGTTGACGGTGACCTGGCCGTCGGCGGCGCCGCTCTGGGATTGTTCTTCGCGGGTCTGGCTGGAGCGCAGCACCCGGCCTTCCGGATCGAATTTATCGGAGGTCTGGGTCACCTTGTTGTAGTCAAAATCGGCGGTGAGCTGGACCCGGGCACGGCCGGAACCGACCACGGAGGAGACGATCGACTCCACCTGGCTGCGCATCCGCTTCTCGAAGGCGGTGCGGCGCTCGTCGCCGGTGGCGCCTTCGGAGGTCGGATCGGCGGCACCGTCGGCCAGCAACTGGCCTGCTTCATCGACGATGGACACACGGCTCGGCTTCAACCCGTTGACCGCCGACGCAACCACATGGCGGATCGCCCGGACCTGCTGCTGGTCGAGCGTGCCGCGCACGCGGACGACGATCGAGGCGGACGGCTCGGGAACTTCTCGGGAGAACAGCGGACGTTCCGGCAGCACCAGATGGACACGGGCCGACTGCACCCGGTCGATTGCCCGGATGGTCCGCGCCAATTCGCCTTCCAGCGCGCGCAAGTGGTTGATGTTCTGGACGAAGCTGGTCGTGCCAAGCGCATCGGATTTGTCGAAGATTTCGTAACCGACGCCGCCGCCCTTGGGCAGGCCGCCTTCGGCGAGCTTCATACGCAGGCGGGTCACCTTGTCCTTCGGCACCATGATGATGGCGCCGTCATTCTTGATCTCGAACGGGATCGCCTGGCGTTCCAGGTCCTTGATGATGGCTGACGAATCCTCGGTGGTGAGGTCCGTGAACAAGGTCGTCATCTGCGGGGTGGTGACACGCATGATGATGAAAGCGAAGAAACCGATCAACGCAACCGTGACGGCAAACATCGCCGCCAGTCGTGCGGCGCCGAGACTTTTGAAGAAACTGGTCAGACCCTGCACAATCGGCCCCTAAGATTCGGTCTCGAGAACCGACTGGGCAAATTTTGCCGAGGTATAGTTTCCGTTTGGTTAACGCGGGTTAACTTTGCGCCACATTGTTGCCAAACGGCAAAAACCGGCTTCCCGAGGGAAAGCCGGTTTTCATCAAATTGGAACCGTTAAGGTTTTGTTTACTGGCGATACTGCTGGATTCGGGTGGTCCGCAGTCCAGCCAATCCGTGCTGGTCGATCGAGAATTGCCAGGACAGGAACTCGTCGACGGTCAGCGTGTAACGGCTGCAGGCTTCTTCCAGAGACAGAAGGCCACCGCGAACGGCGGCAACGACCTCGGCCTTACGACGGATCACCCAGCGCTTCGTTCCCGGCGCGGGTAGATCGGCAATTGTTAATGGGCTGCCGTCAGGCCCGATGACGTATTTGACCCTCGGGCGATGGGGTTCTGTCATGGCGTACTCACACTACTCTCAACCACTGAACTCACTGAAACAACGTACGCCCGCCGACTTAAAAATTGCCTAAGCCCACAACTCCAATGCGAATAGACTTTTTGAAAGGGTTTGTTGACGATTTGAAAAGGGTGCCGGGAGCTGACCAAGCGTCCCGTGGCCGCTTCGAGCGCATCTAATCCAGCGATGCTGCGCTCTGGCTCTTGAGCCGGTACACGGCGAAACACCGACGCAGCATCAGCGCGTCAGCGCATTCCGCCGTACTTCAGATTTTAGATAGATTAGGTTGAAGGTGTGGTCGGCGTCGGTGTCGGCGTCGTGGTCGCGCGGACAACGCGCTTGATCTTGTCGACCGTATAGTTGGCGCCGTTGATCGACAGCAGCGCGGGGCTTGCGGACAGATCGACGGAATCCACCACGCCCTGGACCTCGGTAGAGATCGCCACATCCTGGCCGTTGGCATCCTTGCCGGTGGCGCTCAATGTGTAGGAGCCCGCCGGGTACTGCGCGCCGTCATTGCCCTTGCCGTCCCACACGAAGCTCGCGTTGCCCTGCTTGATGGCAAAATTACCGGAATACACGACGCTGCCCGCAGCATTGGTGATGTTGACTTGCGCCGTCGTGTCCTTGCTGGCCAGCAGATTCCACGTTGCCGACGTGTTGAACTGCGCCGTCGATCCATCGACCGCGACATTGTTGCCGACATAGACCAACGCCTGTGTCGCCTGCGTCGCCTTCTGCATTTCCACCAGCGACTTCAGCTGATCGTTCTGCTTGAGCTGCTGTTCGACGCCGGCGAACTGCACGAGTTGCTGGGTGAACTGATTGGTGTCGAGCGGGTCGAGTGGGTTCTGGTTCTGCAGCTGCGTGGTGAGCAGCGTGAGGAACGTCTGGAAGTTGTCGGCAATGCCCGTCGTGGCTGACGTGGTTGTGCTCGAAGAAGTATTGGTCGTCGTGCCTGAGACGACCGGGCTAACTGTAGTTGCATCTACTGCCATGATTCACTCCTCAGATACTGATATCGACGCCGCCATTGGCGCCGTACATGCGGCCATAGCCGCGTGCTGCCGGTGCCACGGTGACGGTGTCGTCGTCATTGATGGTGAGACGATGCATGTGGCGACCGGACTGGTCGCCCTGCTGTTGCTGTTGCTGCTGGGACTGGTCGCGCAGCGAGAACTGCATGCCGCTGTCGTTCGTCTTGAGGCCGGCCTGTTCCAGGGCGCGCTGCAATTGCGGAGCATCCTGGCGCAGCATGGTCAGCGTCTCCGGCTTTTCGACCGTGAGATGCGAGGTGACGTTGCCGTGCTTGTCGACCTCAATCTTCACATCGATGCGGCCGAGTTCGGCGGGATCGAGGCGGATATCGAACGAGGTTTTACCAGCCTTGGCCGATTGCGCGATCTCGACAGCGACGCCGGACAGCGGCACCGGCGGGTTGGCGGCGACTTGCGGCTGCAGCTGCTGAGCCGCAGCGATACTGTTGGTCGCCTGCAGATGTGTCGGCTGCGGGATTGGTGCGCTGCTCGGCGCGGCTTGATCGAACGACGCTGGCTGCAGCGCCGACTCGGTGCGATGCGCGCGGCTCTGTTCAGCAGCGGGTTTCGTATCGGTGGCTACTGCGGCATCCGCGTCCGGCTTTGGTGCTTCGGCTGCAGGCTGATCCGTTTTGGCTTCAGTGGTCGGCTTCGGCGCGATCTTGGCATCGGTCGGCGCGGTCAGCGGCGCACTGGTCTCGCCGTCCGGCTTTGCTTCGCTGGTCGCAATCGTCGCGCTCTTGGTCGTGTCGCTGCTTTCGGTTTTCTTCGCGCCCTTCGTTGCAGTGGGCGTCGCGCCAGCGATCATGGTGGCAAATGTCGCTTCGGCTCCAGCGGCAGCGTCGGTCGGCAGCGCGCTGGTCTCCGGCGCGCTGCCGACCGACGCTGCCGCTGGA
>SDZE01000620.1 GCA_004173095.1 Bradyrhizobiaceae bacterium | reverse complement strand
AGTACCAAGATGACTTTCCTGGCGTCGTCCACCGCCACTTCCGACCTCACCGGCAAGGATTGCTCGCCAAACACCATCCAGTGGGTCAATGACGCCTGGGCCACCGGCAACACCACGGCGGCGGCGATGATGCAGCGTGGCGGCGACGACTGGTACTTCCTCACGGTCAATTACGCGCTCGGACAGGGCATCGAGGCCGAGGCCAGCAACTACATCACGAAAAACGGCGGCAAGGTGCTCGGCTCCGCGAAGCACCCGCTCGGCACCTCCGATTTCGCCTCGCTGCTGCTGCAGGCGCAGGGCTCCAAGGCCAAGGTGATCGGCCTCGCCAATGCCGGCGCCGACACCATCAACGCCGTCAAGCAGGCCGGTGAATTCGGCATGCAGGATGGCCCGCAGAAGCTGGTGGCGTTTCTGATCTTCATCAACGACGTCCACGGCATGGGCCTCAAGGCCGCACAGGGCCTGCTGCTGACCGAGTCGTTTTACTGGGACCTCGATGAGGATACCCGCGCCTTCGCCAAGCGCTTCGCGCAGCGCCCTGGCATGAACGGCAAGATGCCGAGCGGCAACCAGGCGGGCGTCTACGCCTCGACGCTGGCCTATCTGAATGCGGTGGCCGCCAAGGGCAGCGACGATGCCGGCGTGGTGGTCCCGCAGATGAAAACGTTCAAGGGCAAGGACAAGTTGTTCGGCGACATCGCGATCCGCGCTGACGGTCGCGTCACCCACCCGATCTATCTGTTCGAGATCAAGAAGCCGGCGGAGTCAAAATATCCCTACGATTATTACAAGCTGCTATCGACGGTGCCCGCTGACAAGGCGTTTCGCCCGATCGAGCAGGGCGGCTGCTCATTGATAAAGTAGGCCTGTCGGTACCGGGCGCTTGAGGGCGCCCGGTATACCAAGTTGCAGCCAGTCACGGCCGCTCTTGGCGCTAAGCGGAAATTAGAGCCATTTAGTTTCGTCGCCCACGCCTCGAAATGATTCTTTTGGAACGCGATTGGAGCGACTTGAGTGGCATCGCTCTTGTTTAAAGGATCGAGCGGGAAACCGCATCCTTAAGCCCGTCTGGAAGCGGCACTGGCCGACCGAGGCACGGTCCACGTATACATGCACAAAATGTCCCTGAGCCGAGGCGTCGTTGGCGTCGTTCTGAAATAGGCCGATCTCGTATCGAATACTGCTCGAGCCCAGACGCCCGACCCGCAGGCCGACCGTCACCTTCGACGGGAAACCGAGAGGCTTGAAATAGCTGCACATGGTTTCCGGCACGAGGCCGATCACGTCGCTTTTGTCGATATCGAGGACACCGCATTCGATCAGATACTGGTTCACGATCGTGTCGAAGAAAGAATAGTAGGTGGTATTGTTCATGTGGCGGTAGGAGTCATTGTCCATCCACCGCGTCGTCATAGTCTGAAAATACGCATAGTTTTCGCGACGATTGGGCGTGGCGCGTTCGGTCATGACACGGCTTTCCTTTAGCTCAAGCCTTCACGTCGGCTGGCTGCCGGCAGGATGCTCTCAACCGATGCGGACGCCTAGTGCACGGGGGCGGTTCGGCGATGGTGATCCCTTCTTGACGAGATCGCGCTCGTGACGCAAGCGTGCCGCGCGCTCGCACATGCGCTCGAGCAACAGTTCCGCTGATGCCGATGCGCGTCCCGCCGTCTTGAGGGTCGTGATGTCACGACGTTGGCGGTCGATCTGACGCTTGCAGGCCTCAATCTCACGAATCAGGTCGTGGAGGCGTACATCGACTTCATTCCGTCCGCGATCGGTGCCTTCGGCTGGTGTACTCGCCGAACGCATCGACCTGGTCGCGGCCAAACTGATCTCACGCATAAAATTCGACGCCCTTCTTCAGCGAGTGCCATTGCTGGAGATCGTGGCTGCAAATCACAGATACACCTGACGCTTCCAGCTTCCTGATCTCATCGAACGATTTGCGGAATAGCTCCGGATTCCAGGTGTTGCGCGGCACGGTATTGCGATCGAGATTTTCACGCAGGCTGAGTGCATCGGATGGCAAAAGGAATTCGCCGTCGCGGTCGAGCTTCACAAGTGCTCCAGTGAGACCCTGCGAATGACCGGGCAACGGGATCAGCGTGATCCTGCCGTCGCCGAACAGATCCATCTGTCCCTTGATGATTTCCATCTTCTGCCCGAGGTCCCAGTCGGCAACGAGATAGCCGCTCTCGATGGCTTTCGGCTCCTTGGCCGCCTTCAGTTCTAGCTCATGGGCGAAGATGGTCGCCTTCCTGAAAAACTGATTACAACCGCAGTGATCGGTGTGTAGGTGTGAGCACACCACGACATCGATGTCGTCTGGTCCGAGCCCAACGGCCTTCAGGCTGGTCAATACATGGTCGCCGGAGGCCATGTTGGGGATCATGTACTTCGCGAGAATGCCGAGCCGTCCTTCGGGATCGTCGGCGACGTCGGGATGGCATCCGGTATCGAACAGCACGTTACCCTGCGCGTGCCGCAACAGGATGCATGACACCGGCAGGTCGATCATCTCGCCGCGTTCCGCATCGGGGATGAAGGTGCGTTTCACCATCTTGAGACGGCCACCCGAGAGTATGTGCATCTTCATTCGGCGTTCCCTGTTGTTGCGTTTCTTGCCCACGACCGTGACGGATCGATGCGCTGCGCGTCAACGGGGACAACGACGATTGACGACAAAAAAATGCGCCAAAAACAGTCTCAAAATGCATATGAGGTTTCAAAAAACAGCTAAGCGATTTGACACAATAACGGAGGACCGACTAGCGTTCATGCACCGCGCACGAAATGCCAGCAGAGCAGATGGTGCGGGTGGAAACGCTCGATGATCGATGTCGCGTCAATGATGTCCGGTCGCCGCTGCGTGCAATGATCGGGAGACGCGACGCTCATGTACACAGTCCACGGCATGTTTGCCGCTGCGGCCGATGCGGCCGCGCACAGGCCGTTCATCTGCGTGCCGCCGCGTAGCGATCGCGCTTATTTCCCGCAAGGCATCGAGATCTCCTATGGCGAGATCGCGCAACGCGTCGACGATCTTCGCAGCCGCTATGCCGACGCCGGATATGGCCACGGGCATCGCGCATGTCTACTGCTCGAAAACCGGCCCGACCTGATCGTGCACTGGTTGGCCCTGAATGCGATCGGAGTGTCCATCGTCCCGATCAATCCGGCCTATCGCGCGTCGGAGATCGGCTATCTGCTATCCCATGCGGAGCCGGCGCTGGTGGTGACCGTGCGCGAGCAGCGCCAGTTGGAAACTGCGCTGTCGGAAGCGGCGCAGCCGATCGCCGTGCTGCGCGTCGCGGGTGACGATCTCGGCGCCGGCATCGCCGATATCCCGCGCGCGCTTTATGCAGCACCCTTGGCCGGCCCAGCAGGCAGCACGACCGAAGCCGCATTGCTGTACACGTCGGGCACCACGGCGCAGCCGAAGGGATGCATCCTCACCAACGAATATTTCGTCTCCACCGGCCGCTGGTATCTGACCCGGGCAGGAGAGGCGACCTACCATTTCGGATCGGATCGGCTCTATGCGCCACTGCCGCTGTTTCATATGGCGGGGCTGGCCTGCACCTTCATGGCGATGCTGTTGTCCGGTGGCTGTGTCATTCTGCCCGAGCGCTTCAATCCGCGCTTTGCCTGGACCGACATCGTCACCTGCCGCGCAACGGTCCTGCACTATCTGGGCGTGATCGTCGCCGCGCTGCTCGGACAGCCGGAGAGCCCCGACGACACGCGGCATTCGCTGCGTTTCTCCATGGGCGTCGGCGCCAATCCGGATCTGCGCGCGCGTGCGCGACAACGGTTCGGCATCTCTTTCGTGGAGGGATGGGGCATGACCGAGACCGGCCGCAGTCCGTTCATTACGGTCGAGCCGCGCCATCTCGAACTCAACGCGATCGGGCGCAGCGAAGCCTCGTTTGAGATGAAGGTGGTGGACGGCGACGATGTGGAGGTGCCGAACGGCGTGGTCGGCGAATTGTGCGTACGGCATTCGGCGGCGACGCCACGCAAGGGATTTTTCGCGGGCTATCTCAAGAACCCCGAGGCGACCGAGGCGGCGTGGCGCAATGGCTGGTTTCACACCGGTGACAGCGCCTGGCAGCATGACAGCGGCCTGTTCGTGTTCGTGGATCGCCTCAAGCATCTAGTCCGCCGGTCGGGCGAAAATATCTCGGCCGCCGAGGTCGAGGGCGTGATGATCTCGTCGCCAATGGTGCAGCAGGCCGCCGTGGTCGCCGCACGCGATCCCGTCCGCGACGAGGAGGTGGCGGCATTCGTCGTGGCCGCCGGCAGCGCCGGCACTGCGGAGGAGCGCGCCGCGCTGATCTTTGGCTACTGCGCCGAACGGCTGGCGCCCTACAAGCTGCCGGCCTGGATCAAATTCGTCGATGAACTGCCGATGACGTCCACCAACAAGATCCAGAAGCACCAGTTGCTGCAAGGCGATCGTGATCCGCTCGCAGAAGCGGGCATGATCGACCTGCGGACGGCGAAGTCAGCCGCGATCAAGAACGCCAATCAATGACAATGACAGGGAGAGAGATAATGCAGCGGAGAATGGCCCAGTTGGGCGCGGCAGGGGCGACGGTCGTCGCGATGGGTCTGGCGGCGCCAGCGGCGCATGCGGATCTGTCGAACAAGGTCGTCAAGATCGGCGTGCTCACCGATCAGACCGGGCTCTATGCCGATGCGGCCGGTCCCGGCGCCGTCGAGGCGGTGCGGATGGCTATCGCCGATTTCGGCGGCAAGGTGAAGGGCATGCCGATCGAGATGGTCGATGCCGATCATCAGAACAAGGCGGATGTCGGCGCCACCATCGCGCGGCGCTGGTTCGAGCAGGAGAACGTGGACGTCATCGTCGACTTCGCCAATTCGGCGGTGGCCTTTGCGGTGTCCGAGCTCGCCAAGCAGAAGAACAAGGCGATTT
>SDZE01000202.1 GCA_004173095.1 Bradyrhizobiaceae bacterium | reverse complement strand
GCCCGACCAGCGGCTGCGCGTAATAGATATTGGCGACGGTGATGCCGCAGGCGATGGCAAAGGCGAGGATCAGCCAGCCGCCGGGACCCTGGTCGCGGGCGGAGTCTTCGACAGGAGCGTACATGAAGGCTTTCAGGCTGACGGGATTTACCGTCGATATGGCGCATGATCAGCTGAACGGTAAGGCGCCGTGTTGAATGGGTGCCATGCAAGCGCGGCGTTTCGCGCTGCTGTTGAGGTAGCCGATGGTGGTCATCGTTGCCTGATCATTGCAGCGTCTGACCGAAAGGCGCGTGTTTCAGTTCGGCGGCTCGCTACAGGAGGCCTCGCTTGAACTTGCGCTGGCTGGAAACGCGTCGCTGCTGCTGAAGCCGGCGCATTTTGGAACGTGGCGGACCGTCATCAAAGAGCAACGAGGACTAGGCGCGCTTGCTGCTCATGGCCTTTTTCGCCGGCGCATGCTTTGAAACGGGCGGCGTCAGCCAGTCGGAATTTTTTAGCGCATGCTCGACGCATCCCTGGATGTGCGAATGCAGCAGGGCGCGCGCCGTTTTGGCATCTCGCGCGAGCGCGGCATGCATCAGTTCCTTGTGCTGCTCCGCCGCGATCTCGCCACGGAAGACGACGGCCAGCATCTGGTATCGCAAATACTTGTCATAGGCCGCTGCAAGCGCTTCAAGAAGGACACGGGATCCGCACGCCGACGTCAGCGCGCGGTGGAATTGCCAATCGCATTGCTTCCAGAATTCCGTCTGCGCCTTTTGGCCCGCAAGCATCGCTCGTTCCATGGCGGCCAGCTTATGGTGAGCAGAAACGACGAGGGCTTCCCAATCCAGATCACCGGCTTTGAAGGATTGCTCGATGGCATACCCTTCCAGCAACTCACGCAATTCGGCAACTTGCTGGAATTCGGCAGCGCTGATGGGGGACACCTCAAAGCCCCGCTGACCTTCCGCCACCACAAAGCCTTCCGAGCCGAGCCGATTGAGCGTTTCGCGGAGCGTACTGACGCTGGTGCCATAGGCGGCGCTCATCTTCTCCAGCTTCAGTTTCTGCCCCGGAAGCAGGTTACCGAAGATGACGTCGTTTCGGATTCGGCGATAGGCGTGGTCACCGACCGTTTCGACAGAGCGGTCTGTGGTCGTGGAGTCGGGCATCGGGGTCCTCATGATCGCCCTCTATAGCAGCCGATCGCCATTTCGCAAATCGTATGGCTAAACCGAAAATATCGGTTGATTTTTGTTTCGCCCTACATCACGGTCCCTCCCAACGAGCAAAAACAACGAATTGGGAGAGCAGAGATGGCCATGTGTCCGCGGATTGCCCTTGGGATCGCCGCCTTCGCTGCACTTGCAGCGGTCGCCAATCCGGCCGCAGCGCAGGTGCAGGAGCGCACCATTCGCTGGGGGCATCTGAACAACACCGATCACCCGGTCAGCAAGGGCGTCCAGAAATTCGCCGAGCTCGTGGCGGCGAAAAGCGGCGGCAAGCTGAAGGTCCGCGAATATCCGGCCAATCAACTCGGCTCCGAGATGCAGCAACAGTCGGCGTTGCGCGCGGGGACGCAGGAAATGCAGTCGCCGGCAACGACGTCGCTGGTCGGCATCGTCAAGGACTATGGGCTGATCGACTTTCCGTTCATCGTGTCGACGCCAAAGCAGGCAGACGCACTGCTTGACGGCCCGCTCGGATCGGCGCTGCTGGCAAAGCTGCCGGAGAAGGGGCTGATCGGTCTGGCTTATTGGGATCTCGGCTTTCGCAATGTCACCAACAGCCGTCGCGCGATCACCAAGGGAGAGGATCTCGAAGGCATCAAGCTCCGTGTAATTCCGAACCCGGTTTATCTGGAGACTTTCAAGGCCTTCAATGCCAATCCGGTGCCGATGAGTTTCTCCGAACTCTATACCGCATTGGAGACCCGCACAGTCGACGGCCAGGAGAACCCATTTTCGGTGATCCTGTCGAACAAGTTCTACGAAGTGCAGAAATATCTCAGCGTCACCAACCATACTTATTCCACCAACATTATCCTCGTCAGCAAGGTGTTCTGGGACAAGCTTTCGAAAGAAGAGCAGGGCATTCTGCAGGACGCCGCTAATGAGGCACGCGACTATCAGCGCAAGATCAGCCGCGAGCAGGCGCAGGCGTCGATCGCGGAATTGAAGACCAAGGGCATGGAGATCAACGAGATCGCGCCCGCTGAATTGGCAAAGATGCGCGAGAAGACGAAGCCGATCGCTCAGAAATTCTCGGCCGAATACGATCCGGGCATTGTCAAGCTGTTCAACGCCGAGCTCGACCGTATCCAGAAGGACTAAGCGTCCAGCAAGCGGCGCGCCTCACCATGAAAAGTTCAGTGGCACCTTTGTCCGTGACCAGCAGGATCGTTGATTCCTATTACTGGGCCATCAAGATCACCATGGCCATGCTGCTTGCGGCTATGGTCGTGCTGGTCTTCGGCAATGTCGTTCTCCGCTATGTCTTCAATTCCGGGATCGCGATCTCGGAAGAAGTATCGCGCTGGCTGTTCGTCTGGATGGTGTTTCTTGGCGCCATTGTCGGTCTTCGCGAGCATGCCCATCTTGGCGTCGATAGTTTGGTGAAGATCATGCCGCCGCTGGGGCGCAAGATCTGCTTCCTGGCGAGTCATGGCCTGATGATCTACGCCGCGGTTCTCCTCACCGAGGGATCGTGGAAGCAAACCGTTCTGAACTGGGATACGACCGCTCCGGCGTCTGGATTGTCGGTCGGCCTCTTTTACGCGTCGGGGCTCGTCTTCGGCCTCGCTGCAATCCCGATCTTGGTCCACGATCTTTATCTTCTGATCACCGGTCAATTGGCCGAAGCCGATCTCATCGCGGTGAGCGAATCCGAAGAGCATCCGCCTGTTGCGCCAACCAAGGCCAGCGAGAGCGAGCGCCGATGACCATCAGCATTTTCATATTTTCGCTTCTCGGCGCCATGGCGATCGGGATGCCGATTGCTTTCGCGCTGATCATCTGCGGCGTCGCATTGATGTCGTATCTCGACATCTACGACTCTCAGATCATCGCGCAGAACGTCATCAACGGCGTCGACTCCTTCCCGTTGATGGCAGTGCCCTTCTTCATTCTGGCCGGCGAGATCATGAATGCCGGCGGGCTCGCGCGCCGTATCCTGAACTTCGCCATCGCGCTGGTCGGCCATCTCCGCGGCGGGTTAGGTTACGTGGCGATTTTGACCTCGTGCATTCTTGCATCTCTGTCGGGATCTGCAGTGGCCGACGCTGCTGCGCTGGGCGCGCTCCTGGTGCCGATGATGGTTGCTGCCGGCCACAATCGCGCATCGGCTGCCGGGCTTGTCGCGGCGGGAGGGATCGTTGCGCCGGTCATTCCGCCCTCGATCGGATTCGTCATCTTCGGCGTTGCCGGCGGCGTCTCCATTTCAAAGTTGTTTCTCGCTGGCGTATTTCCGGGCCTGATGCTGGGCGTCAGTCTGTGCTTTGCCTGGTGGTGGGTGGCCCGGAACGAGAATTCGGTGAGCCCGCCACGCCAGAGCCTGTCGCAGATCTTCCGCGCTCTGCTTGACGGGTTCTGGGCTTTGATGTTGCCCGTGATCATTGTCGTGGGCTTGCGGTTCGGCATCTTCACGCCGACCGAGGCTGCGGTCGTGGTCGCCGTCTATTCGTTCGTCGTCGCCACGTTCGTCTACCGTGAGCTGAAGCTGTCGCAACTGCTGCCGATCCTGATCAGTTCAGCGCAAATCACCGCCGTCGTCATGTTCCTGGTCGCTGCGGCGCTGGTGTCGTCATGGCTGATTACCGTGGCGGAAATCTCCGCGCAGATCGTGGAACTGGCGAGGCCCTTCATGGGCAACCAGACTTTGCTGATGATCGTTTTGATGATCATCGTCGTCATCGTCGGCACCGCGCTCGACATGACGCCAACCATCCTCATTCTCACGCCGGTGTTGATGCCGATCGTCAAGGCTGCAGGGATCGACCCGGTCTATTTCGGTGTCTTGTTCATCATCAACAACGCCATCGGTTTGATCACGCCGCCGGTCGGTGTCGTGCTCAATGTGGTGTGCGGCGTAGCCAAGGTCAGTATGGACGAGATCATGCGCGGTGTATGGCCATTCATGATCGCACAACTGGTCGTGCTGGCGCTGCTCACGCTGTTTCCATCACTTGTGCTGGTGCCCGCGAAGTGGCTCGGCGGTTGACGAAAGGACCTCAAATGAAACGCGTCATGATCCTCAACGGTCCAAACCTCAATCTGCTCGGTGTTCGCGAGCCGCATATTTATGGAACGACGACGCTCGGACAAATTCGCGAAAGGTGCGAGGAGCATTCTGGCAAGGCCGGTTTGCAAATGTCCTTCCATCAGTCAAATCACGAAGGCGTACTGGTCGATCTGATCCAGTCAGCGCGCGAAGATGCGGATGTGTTGATCATCAATCCCGCCGGCTATTCCTTCACGTCCATCGCGATTCTCGACGCGTTGAAGGCTTTGGATAAGCCCATTATCGAGCTGCACATCTCCAACATCCACGCGCGCGACAAATATCACCGCCACTCCATTTTATCGCAGGCCGCAACGGCGGTGATCTGCGGACTCGGCCCCTACGGCTACGTAGCTGCAATCAATGCTGCCGCGGAACTTGTAGCGAGCCCCACTTAGCCTGCGCTTTATCGACGATATTCATGCAGGATAGCGAATAGGCCGCCGCGAAGGTCACTCCCGGGTCGCGACATAACGGGACCGATCGATGCCCCCCATGCTGCCGCCTTCTGCATCGCGCATCAGTGCGCCTGCTTCTTCGGTCTCCGCCATTCTGTCCAAAGGCGTGGCCCGCCTCGAAACCACGTTGCGCTTGACCACTGCGATCCTGGCGCTGGCCGCAGGCGTCTACACCTATCTTGGCGTGCGCGATCTGCTCAACGGCAGCCCGACCATGGTGTTCTTCGCCGCGGTCATCTATGCGGTGGCGGTCTCGGTCGGCATCTACGCATTCTGGGTGTTCCTGATGCAGTTCATGCCGCACGTGGTCGATCGCCGCGGTCGCAGTCTGATGTTCGGCTGCATGGCGCTGGGTTCGCTGATGATCGTGGCGATGTCGTCCTGGCTGAATGCATCGGCGCTGGCCGGCGCCGCAGCGATCCAGCAGCATCTCGCGATCACCGTGCAGAACTACACGCGGGACCTCGATACCGCGAACAGCAACGCCATCGCCGCGCAAAGTCTGTTGCCGGACATTCAGCTCGCCTCCGCACGATTTTCGAAGCTCGCCGATGCCGAACGCGCGGGCTCGCTGACCGGCACCTCCGGCTCCGGCACCGTGGTGCAGCTTTTGACCCAGATGTCCGGGCAACTCGAAGGCGTCGGCAACGAAGTCCAGGCGTCGGGCAAGCGCGTCTCGTCGCTGTTCGAACTCGGCGGCAAGCATCTCGCCAAGATGCGCGAACTGATTTCCGACCGCGGCCCGATCACGACCCGCAGCGATGCCTTCGCCACGGAATCGCTGGCCTTGATGGGCGTGATCGCCAACCTGCAGCAGACATCGGTGGCGCCCGCGGTGAAGCGCGCGGCGACATCGCTCACATCCGGCTTCATTGCGCCTGTCGCCGCCGGCCGCGGCGATCTCGCCGACCGGCAAAGCTCGGTGGTGAGCAAGGTCGAGAGCTCGATCGCCGCCCAGGCCAGTTCGCTGGCGGAAGCCGCCGAAAAAATTCTGGCGCTGCCGAAAGTGGAGCCGGGACGCTTCCAGGCCATGTCGCCGGCGGAAGCCGTGCTGCATTATGCCGGCGACTTCATCCCGAGCTGGGCAGGCGCGATCTCGATCGACCTGATGCCGGCGGTGCTGGTCCTGATCCTCTGCGTCGTGCATGCCGCGATCCGGCGCGAAGGCGCGCCGACGGTCGCCGCCACCGACATGACCGTCGGCGATATGATGGCGGCGCTGCAGATGGCGCGGGACGTGTC
>SDZE01000033.1 GCA_004173095.1 Bradyrhizobiaceae bacterium | reverse complement strand
TGCACGATGCCCGTATAGGCGATCGCGAGTTTGGTATCCGATGACGGAATGCTCGCGGTGACCAGTTCGGGATCGCGGGCCGGGTCCTGCGTGAAGCGGTGATGGTCCCAGTGAAACAGTGCGTAATGCTCGTAAGGATGCACGATCAGGAATGATGACAAATGGCCGAGGATCTCATTGGCCAACCGGCTGGTGAACACCGTTTTATGCGCGGCCTCGTGCACCGGCATGAACAGAAAAGCGATCAGATACCCCTGAGCGGCGATCAGCGGCAGCGCCCAGAGGACGCCCATGCGGCTGACGGTGAGCCAGATCGCTGAGCCGACGACAACGATCGCACCGTAATGGCTGAGCGAACGCACCGCGCCCGGCAGATTGGCGCGGATCGACAGGTCCTTGAGCTGCGCGGGCGTCAGCGCGCGGGCTGGCTTGTGATGATGGCTGTCGATGGTCGTCATGCGCTCAGAAAGTCCTTGATCCTGGCGTTGAGGAACGCCTTGTCCGCAGGGATCTTCATTGGATTGCCCGCACGGTGGCCGTGCAGAGACGGGATCGGACACAGCGCGGCGGAGCTTGCCGCCGTCAGCAGCGGCAATTCGGCCTCGTTGTCACCGACCTGGAAGTAATCGTCGGTCGCACCGGGCATCAGCAGCACGCGCGTCGTGATAGCCGCCATCGCCTTGGCGAAATCGCCGCCGAAGGCTGCGCATCGGCTGATGTCGCCGTTCTGCCAAGTCCACAGCTGCGCCAGAATGTTGTTGGCATCGCGATGCGCGAAAGCGAGGTCCCACGAGCGACTGAGGTAGTCCTCCAGCGACGTGAAGCCTGCCTCGCGCCACAGCTCGTCACGGTAGAAGCCGTGCGACATCGCCCAGCCCGCATAGACGCGCCCCATGGCGCGCAGGCCACGGGCGGGGCGCGCGACGAAACGGCGTCCGTCAAATGCCGGATCGGCCGTCAGCGCCGCACGAACGCTTTCGAGAAACACCGTGTTGAACGGCGAGCACCGCGCGCTGCCGCAGACCACCGCCGCGCGTGCCACCATGTCCGGATAGCGGGCCGCCCAGTGATAGGCCTGCATGCCGCCCATCGACCAGCCATAGACCATGGCAAGGCGCGAAATGCCGAAGTGCTCGGTGACGAGGCGATGCTGAACCGCAATGGCATCGTGATAGCTGATGTCCGGATAGTCGGTGCCCGGTGTGTTCGACGGCGACGACGACAGGCCGTTGCCGAACAGGTTCGGGATGATGATGAAGTAGCGCTCGGGATCGAGCGCCGCGCCGGGCTCGATCAGCCATTCGGTGTCGTAATGCTGCGCCGCGAACGAGGTGGGATAGAGGATGGCATTCGACTTGTCGGCGTTCAGCCGGCCATAGGTCTTGTAAGCCAGCTTGAGGCCGGGAAAAACAGCGCCCGACTGCAGCGTGACGGAGCCTGCGTCGAAGATCTCGTAATCGGGTGATACGCTCATGCGAAGTGTCCCAAATGTCCCGGCGAGGCCGCGCAACCGAGGCCTGCCATTAAGTGTACTATAAGTACAAGAAATAGGGTGAAGCAACGCGAAAGTGGGTGATGGTCGCCGCAATTGCGGGCAGCAACCTGCCGTTTCTTTACGCTGCTGGTCGGACGGTGATGGCACGCACGACAATCCCGTCGCCTGCGTCAGCAGTTCCGATCGCGCTACGCTCGTCCGGCGACAATCAGATGACCGTCGGCACGATCAGGCAGTCGTTGGTATCAACGCCGGCAGTGCTGGTCGTCACGTCGTGATCGATCTCGATGCCGTCCGTCGCCAGCAGGCGAAGCGCCTGCGGATAGATCTGATGCTCGACGCTCAGAACCCGCGCAGCCAATGTGTCCGCGGTGTCGTCACTGGCGACGGGCACGGCGCCCTGCATGATGATCGGGCCGGCATCGGTTTCCGGAATCACGAAATGCACGGTGGCGCCGGAGATCTTGACGCCGGCGCGCAAGGCCTGACCGTGGGGATCGAGGCCGGGGAAGGAGGGCAGCAATGACGGGTGGATATTGAGCATCCGACCGTACCAGCGTTGCACGAACTCCGCCGTGAAAAGCCGCATAAAGCCGGCAAGGCAGATGACCTCTATCTGATGCGCGTCGAGCGCCGCCTGCAGTACTTTTTCAAACCCGGCGCGGTCCTTGCCGAACGGCTTGCTTTCGATCACCAGTGTTTTGATGCCCTTGGCCTGCGCATTGGCAAGACCCGCCGCATCGGCGCGGTTCGAGATCACCAGCGCGATCCTGGCGGGGAAGCCGTCGGCGGACGCGGCTTCGATCAGCGCAGACATATTCGATCCGCGGCCTGAAATCAGAATGGCGACGGGGCGCATGGTCGGCCTCACAGGTTTGGCCTCAAAGCGCGAGGTCGAGGTGCCCGTCATAGACGACGCGTTCGTCGCCCTCGGCCTCGATGACGTCGCCGAGCAACGCGACGGTCTCGCCGCTGTCGCGCAGGATATCCATCACCTGGCTGACGGCTTCTTGCTTGACGATGGCGATCATGCCGATGCCGCAATTGAAGGTGCGCAGCAGTTCGAGTTCGGCAATGTCGCCTTCGGCGGCCAGCCACTTGAACACGGGCAAGACGTTCAGGGCTGGCAAGTCGATGCGGACGCCGAGACCCTTCGGCAGCACGCGCGGGATGTTGTCGGTAAAGCCGCCGCCGGTGATATGGGCGAGGCCCTTGACGGCACCGGTTTCGCGGATCGCCCGCAGGCAGGATTTGACGTAGAGTCTTGTCGGCGTCAGCAGCGCGCCGCCCAGCGTCATGATTGGCGAGAACGGCGCCTTGTCCGCATAGGACAGGCCGCTGCGTTCGACGATCTTGCGCACCAGCGAAAAGCCGTTGGAATGCACGCCCGACGATGCAAGGCCGATCACGGCGTCGCCCACGGCCATGTCCCTGGTCGGCAGCAGCGTGCCGCGCTCGGCGGCGCCGACGGCAAAACCGCCGAGGTCGTAGTCGCCATCCTTGTAGAGGCCGGGCATCTCCGCGGTTTCGCCGCCGATCAGGGCACAGCCGGACTCGCGGCAGCCTTCGGCGATGCCGGCGACGATGGAGGCGGTGGCGTCCGGATCGAGCTTGCCGCAGGCGAAGTAGTCGAGGAAGAACAGCGGCTCGGCGCCCTGGACCACGAGATCGTTCACCGACATGGCGACGAGGTCGATGCCGATCCCGCCATGGACATTGGCTTCGATGGCGATCTTGACCTTGGTGCCGACGCCGTCGGTTGCAGCCACCAGGATCGGATCCTTGAAGCCGGCCGCCTTCAGGTCGAACAGGCCTCCAAAGCCACCGATCTCGGCGTCGGCGCCGGGGCGGGCAGTGGCGCGCACCATTGGCTTGATGAGATCGACCAATCGGTTGCCGGCATCGATGTCGACGCCTGCATCCGCATAAGTGAGGCCTTTTTTCTGGTCGGTCATGGCCGGCATCCTGGCGAAGTGCGAAACTGTGAATTTTCCGCTGGTTACGTCGTAAATTGCGGTCGCGCAATGGCTCGTAAACGGTATCCCGGCTACTATCTAGGCACTATGCCAGTCAGGCCGACGCCGCCGGATTTGGCGTCGCCCGCAGTCGGAAATGTCCGTTGAGTATCCCCAATATCATCACCTTGGGCCGCATTCTGCTGGTTCCGATCGTCGTCTGGGCGATCGCATCGAACCAGATGGAGATCGCATTCGCCGTGTTCGTGATCGCCGGCGTCAGCGATGCCGTCGATGGCTTCCTCGCCAAGCGCTTCAACATGGCCAGCGAACTCGGCGCTCTGCTCGATCCGCTGGCGGACAAGGCGCTGCTCGTCTCGATCTTCGTGTCCCTGGGGATATGGGGGGCAGTGCCGCGCTGGCTGGTGATTCTGGTGGTGTCGCGGGATATCATGATCGTGGGCGCGGTCATCGTGTCCTGGGTGTTCGGCAAGCCTATTCCGATGAAGCCGCTGATGGTGTCGAAGCTCAATACAGTGGCCCAGGTGGCGTTCGCCGCTTTGGTCCTCGCAGCGCTCGGATTTGGTTTCAATAGTTCGCCTTACGACCTGATTTTAATGGGTTTTGTAACTATCCTGACGCTGCTGTCCGTGAGCCTGTATCTGGTCGAGTGGGTGCGGCACATGAGCTCGATCGAGCCGAGCGCGCCCTGAGTTTATCGCCGGTGCGCCGGCCTGGAGTGTAAGCGTGTCTGTTCGCGTCCAACCCCGACAATTGGCATTCGAGCTGCCGCATGCGGAAAGTCTGTCGCGCGACGACTTTCTCGAAGGCAGCGCCAATGCCGAGGCGCTGGGGCTGGTCGATGCCTGGCCTGATTGGCCGAACCGCGTGATGCTGCTGGCGGGGCCCGAGGGCTCCGGCAAAAGCCACCTGGCCGCGATCTGGGCCGGGCAGGCTGGTGCGCGTTCGACCATGGCCCATACACTCACGGCTGCGACGGTCCCCGGCACGCTGGCAACGGGAGCCGTGGTCGTGGAGGACCTTTGTCCGGGGCATTTCGATGACCGGGCACTGTTCCATCTTCTGAATCTTGCACGCGAAGATGGTGCTTACGTTCTAATGACCGCCCGGATTGTCCCCGTGGCCATGGACATTCCGCTGCGCGATTTGCGCTCGCGCCTCCGCGCCGTCCCCGTCGTGCAACTCAAGGCGCCGGACGATCACCTTTTCCGGGCGCTGATCATCAAATTCTGCGCCGACCGCCAGATGAGCGTCGATGAAACCGTGGTCAGCTATATCGCCAGCCGGATCGAGCGGTCCTTCGTTGCCGCGCGGCGCACCGTCGAATTGCTGGACAGCGAGGCGCTGCGGCTTGGTCGCCCGGTGACACGCGCGCTCGCCGCTGAACTATTGCGCGAATCCTAGCTTTCCTGTCGGCTGCCCGGCGTCGCAACTCGATGTCTATCCATGTTGGACTACCGCCTTGACCACCGCCGCGTCCGGTTCCTGAATGTCATTGAACTGTCACGCAACTAACACATTGTCCGCAGAGATCGGTTGATACCGCTCGTTTGCTCGAATGGAATGGGACTGCGACCCGATGGACTCAGCGGAACAAATAGCGATCGAAGAGAAAAAGGGTGAAGCGAAGGCCATCGACGCGATCGCGTCCGGACCCGAGCGTTTCATCAATCGCGAATTGTCCTGGCTCCACTTCAATCGGCGCGTGCTCGAGGAGTCGGTCAATCCCGGCCACCCCCCGCTGGAGCGGGTCCGGTTCCTGTCGATCTCCGCCAATAATCTCGATGAATTCTTCATGGTCCGCGTCGCCGGCCTCAAGGCGCAGGTCCGCGAGGGCATTGCCGAACGCAGCCCGGATGGTCTGACACCGAGCGAACAGCTGGTGGTGATCAATAATGCGGTGTCAAAGCTCGCCACCGATCAGCAGGCGATCTGGCGCGACCAGCGCGGCATGCTGGCCGATGTTGGAATCGTTCTGCTCGACGGCAGGGACGTGACCAAAGGTGAGCGAGGCTGGATCGAAGATCATTTCCTCCACAACATCTTTCCGCTGCTGACGCCGCTGGCCATCGATCCCGCGCATCCGTTTCCGTTCATCCCCAGTCTCGGTTTCACGATTGCCCTGCAGTTGACGCGTGTGGCCGACGGCAAGACGATGAACGCCTTGATCCGCATGCCCGGCAAGATCGATCGCTTCATCCGGCTACCCAACCCCGGCAAGGATGGCGAGGTTCGCCTGATCACGCTGGAGCAGGCGACAGGCTTGTTCATCGGCCGCCTTTTCCCCGGCTACATCGTGCAAGGGCAGGGCGCATTCCGCATCATCCGCGACAGCGAACTGGAAGTCGAGGAAGAGGCGGAGGATCTCGTTCGCCTGTTCGAATCCGCGCTGAAGCGTCGTCGCCGCGGATCGGTGATCCGCCTGGAAATCGAGGCGACCATGCCGGTGGAGTTGCGCGCTTTCGTGCAGCGCGCGCTGGCGACGTCGGATGACGAAATCCTGCTGGTCGATGGCGTGCTGGCCATGAACGAGGTGTCGCAACTGACGCGGCTCGATCGTCCGGACCTCGAATTCGTGCCCTATGTGCCGCGCCATCCCGAGCGCGTCCGCGACCACGGCGGCGATATCTTTGCTGCGATCCGCCAGAAGGATCTGGTGGTTCATCACCCCTATGAATCCTTCGACGTCGTCGTCCAGTTCCTGCAACAGGCAGCGCGCGATCCGGATGTCGTGGCGATCAAGCAGACGCTGTATCGCACCTCCAATAACTCTCCCATCGTGCGCACGCTGATCGAGGCGGCGGAAGCCGGCAAGTCCGTCACCGCCTTGGTCGAATTGCGCGCGCGTTTCGATGAAGAGGCGAATATCCGCTGGGCGCGCGATCTCGAACGTGCAGGCGTCCAGGTCGTCTACGGCTTCCTCGAACTCAAGACGCACGCCAAACTGTCGCTCGTGGTGCGGCGCGAGGGCGGTGCGCTGACGACTTACGTGCACACCGGCACCGGCAATTATCATCCGGTCACCGCGCGCATCTATACGGACCTGTCCTACTTCACATCCGATCCGATCATCGGCCGCGATGTGGCGCGCGTGTTCAACTACATCACCGGCTATGCCGAGCCGAGCGACATCGAGAAGATGGCCGTCTCGCCATTGACGTTGCGCAAGCAGATGATTGACCACATCAAGCGCGAAGCCGAGTACGCGCGTTCCGGCAAGCCCGGTGCGATCTGGCTCAAAATGAATGCGCTGGTCGATCCCGGTATCATCGATGCGCTCTATGATGCTTCAAAAGCCGGCGTCTCCATTGAACTCATCATCCGCGGCATCTGCTGCCTGCGCCCCGGCGTGCCCGGGCTGTCCGAAAACATCCGGGTCAAGTCGATCATCGGACGTTTCCTGGAACATTGCCGCATCTATTGCTTCGGCATGGGCCACGGCCTGCCGAGCCCGAAGGCGATGATCTACATTTCATCGGCCGACATGATGCCGCGCAATCTCGATCGCCGTGTCGAGGTCCTCTGTCCGTTGCAGAATCCGACCGTGCATACCCAGGTGCTCGAACAGATCATGGTCGCCAATCTCAAGGACACCGAACAGAGCTGGCGATTGTTGCCCGATGGATCATCAACGCGTATGAAGGCTGCGAAGGGCGAGGAGCCCTTCAACGTGCATAATTACTTCATGACAAATCCGAGTCTGTCTGGCCGTGGAAAGTCGCTCGAGAAATCATCGCCCCGGCGGCTTACGCGTCGCTCTGAACGCCACCAAACGTCGTAGGGAAGCGGCCTCGTGGTAGCGCGCGCGCGCCAACGCGGGCAAAGCGTCGCGGTCATCGATATCGGCTCGAATTCCGTTCGACTCGTCGTCTATGAATCGCTCGCCCGCAGTCTCGTGACCGTTTTCAACGAGAAGGCGCTGTGCGGTCTTGGCCGCGAGGTGCAGAGCACCGGCTTGCTGGCGAAGGACGCCGTCGACAAGGCTTTGACGGCGCTCCGCCGCTTCCGTGCGCTGTGCAAGATCATGAAGGTCGGTCGGGTGTTTGCCATCGCCACGGCTGCGGCGCGCGATGCCAGCAATGGCCCGGAATTCATCACCGCTGCAGAGAAAATCTGTGGCTGTGAAGTTCAGATCATCTCTGGTCCGCGCGAGGCGAAACTGTCCGCGCTGGGCGTGATTTCCGGGGTGCACAGGCCCGATGGTCTCGTCGGCGATATGGGCGGAGGCTCACTCGAACTCATCGACGTACGCGGTCAAGCGCTGCGGCAGGGAATTACGCTCCCACTGGGCGGCTTGGCTTTGCAGGACGCATCCAAAGATTCGCCGAAGCGTGCCGATCGCATTATCAGCAAGGCTTTTGCCGATTTGGCGCAGCTGAAAGCTTGCACGGGTCGCAATTTCTACGCCGTCGGCGGCACATGGCGCGCGCTGGCCCGTCTGCATATTCTGCAAAGCGGCTATCCGCTCAAGGTGATGCACGGCTACACGATCTCGGCCGCCGACGCGCTCAGCTTTGTGCGTCGCGTGCGTCGGTTCGCAGCAGCTGATGTGCTCGCCGATATCGAAACCATCACCGAGGCGCGTCAACCGCTTCTGGTCTATGCTGCGTTGTTGCTCGAACACATCATTCGTATCGGCAAGCCGAAAGCGATCGTGTTCTCGACATACGGCGTTCGCGAAGGCCTGCTGTTCGAGATGCTGTCACCGGCGCAGCGCGCCGAGGATGGCTTGATCTGCGCGGCTGAGACCATGAACAAACTATATTCGCGGTCGGCACGGCATGCGCAGGAATTGAGCGACTGGAGCGATCGCTTCGTCAGGGTCGCCAAATTGCCCGAGACCGACGAGGACCGCCGGCTGCGCCGCGCAGCCTGTCTGCTGTCTGATATCGGCTGGCGCGTGCATCCCGATCACCGCGGCGAGCAGACCTTGCATCTGATCACCAATGGCAATTTCGGCTCCGTCGATCATCACGGCCGCGCCTTCCTGGCGCTGTCGGTCTACTACCGCTATGCCGGTTTCAGCGCCGAGAACGAGCCGCCCGAAATCGTGCGTGCCTTGGTGACGCCCGCGCAAGTCGAGCGCGCGCGCCTGCTCGGCGCCTTGTTCAGGGTCGCGCATCTGATTTCGGCGGCGCAGCCGGGTGTTTTGCCGGCGGCGCATTTCGCGGTGGAAGACCGCAAGATGATGCTCGTCTTCGAGCATCGGCTGGTCGATCTCGTCGCCGATCGCGTCGGCAGCCGCTTCAAGCAACTGGCGCGATTGGTCGGCAAAACCGGGTCAATCGTCAGGCGCTGAGCATACAGATAAGCTGTCGAAAAAGACCGAGTCTCTGGATGAGCGCGGCTGTTAGCTGCCGACACGATTCTCCAGCGTGCCGATTTCGGCGATCTCGCAGGTCATGACATCGCCGGCTTGCAACGGGCGCGGTGGTGTCATCGCGTAGCCGACGCCGGACGGTGTGCCGGTGGCGATGACGTCGCCGGGCTCCAGCGTCAGGCCCTGCGACAACTCGCTGATGATGCGCGCGATCGGGAAGATCATGTGTTTGGTGTTGGAGCTCTGCCGGATCTCGCCGTTCACCTTCAGTGACAGATCGAGTGCCTGCGGATCGCTGACGTCGCCACGCTCAACCACCCACGGCCCCATCGGGCAGCTGCCGTCGAGGCCCTTGCCCTTGAACCACTGATCGTGGCGGCGCTGCACGTCGCGGCCGGTGACGTCATTGATGATGGTGAAGCCGAAAATGTGATCGAGCGCGTTGTCGATGGCGATATCGACGCCGCCGCGGCCGATCACGACGGCGAGTTCGACTTCGTAGTCCAGCATCGCGGTGACGTTGGCGTGCAATGGCACCGTGGCGCCGGCGCCGATCACAGCAGTGCGGGGTTTGGTGAAGAATTGCGGATATTCCGGCAGCTTGATTTCAGTGCCGCGCGCGCGATACCCCTCGTTGACATGTTCGACGTAGTTGCGGCCGACGCAGAAGACGTTTTTGCGCGGCGAGGGGATCGGGGCCTGCAACGTCACGTCCGCAAGGTTGCTGATCGCATGCTGCGATGCGCCACCGGCGGCGGCTGACGCAAGGCGTCGCGCGGCCTGCAGTCCGGCATCGCCGGCTTCGATCAGGCTGATCAGATCGGCAAAGGCGGCATTCGGCTCGGCCTTGGCGAGATCGAGCACACGGCCACCTTCGAGCACCACGCCCAGACGCGCCGCGTCGCCCGACAGTATCGATACGAATTTCATGACGTCTCCCCGACTGTGCTGTCCTTCAACGGCAGCACGGCATTTGTGCCAGAGATCGGAGAGATTTGGAAAGGCCGGATGCGGCCTAGCTGCATTGATCGACGGCTAGGGGCGTTCGACTCGGATGACGCGGCCTTTTTCCATCGCCAGCGCGAGGCGGCCATGCTTGAGCGCGAGCGCATCTTTGCCGAACAGTTCGTTACGCCAGCCTTGCAGGGCGCCCACATCGGCATTGTCGTCGATGGCGATCTGTTCGAGATCGTCCACAGTGGCGATCACCTTGCTGGCGACGGCGTGGCGCTCGGAGGTCATGCGCAGCAGCACTTTGAGCAATTCGACGGTGGCGGCGCCGTTGCCGTTGCCGCGCGGCTTTTCCAGCTTGGGCAGCGTCGCGGGATCGCGGCCGATGCCGCGCTGGACGGCGGCGATGATGTCGCTGCCCCATTTCGAGCGTTCGAACCCCTTCGGCAGCGAGCGGAGATTGGCGAGCTTCTCCAGCGAGGTCGGCGCATGGGTGGCGATGTCGCCGACGGCGTCATCCTTGAGCACGCGCGAGCGCGGCACGTCGCGGCTCTGGGCTTCCTGTTCGCGCCACGCGGCGATCTCCATCAGCACCGCGAGCTCTTTCGGCTTGCGGACGCGGGTTTTCAGGCGCTCCCAGGCGCGCTCGGGATGGAAGTCGTAGGTCTTCGGCGAGGTGAGGATCTTCATCTCCTCACTCACCCAGTCGCTGCGGTTGCGCTTCTTGAGGTCAGCGTCGAGCTTGGCGAACACATCGCGCAGATGCGTCACGTCGGAGACGGCGTAGTGCAATTGCTCTTCGGTCAGCGGACGGCGCGACCAGTCGGTGAAGCGATGGGTCTTGTCCGGTCGATGTCCGGTGACGCGCTCCACCAGCTGGTCATAGGCGATGCTGTCACCATAGCCGAGCACCATGGCGGCGACCTGCGTATCGAAGATCGGATGCGGCACCACGCCGTTGCGGTGGACCATGATTTCGATGTCCTGCCGCGCCGCGTGGAAGACTTTCAGCACCGCCTCGTTGTTCATCAAGGCGAAGAACGGCGTGAGATCGATGCCATCCGCCAGCGTATCGACGACGACGGCATCCTCCGCGCTGGCCATCTGGACGACGCAGAGCAGCGGATAATACGTGGTCTCGCGGAGGAATTCCGTATCGACGGTAATGACCGGATGCTGGGCGAGGCGCGCGCAGGCGGCGGCGAGTTGGTCGGTGGTGGTGATCAGTTCCATAGGTGGTCCATAACGCTTTTATCAAGGCGTTCGGCCCAAAACGCGGGTGAGTCAAGTTAACCCGGCATATTTTTAGGTGTAATGATGCAAAAATGCGGTTTTTAGGTACCGCAGAATGTGCGCAGGACGCGTTCGTCCGGCGCGGGCGGATGAGTGTAATCCGCCATCTGTGGTTGATCTTCGTAGGGTTTTGCCAATACGGCGACTAATTTCTCGAACGGACCGAACTCGCCCGTCAAAGCGGCCTGGATGGCCTCCTCAATGCGGTGATTACGAGGGATGAAGGCCGGGTTGACGGTATTCATGGCCGCCGCGCGCGCAGCGCCGTCCTGGTTTTCCTGGCTGAGTCGGTGCCGCCATTTGGCAGCCCACTCGTCATAGGCGGCGGGATTGGTGAACTGATCGCGGACACCGGTATCTTCGGCAGGGTCAGCGGCGGCCGCACCGAGATGGCGGAATGTGTTAGTGAAGTCGGCCTGATTGGCGGTCATCGCCGCTAGCAGGTCCTGCACCAATGCATCGTCATCGGGCTGCGAGGTGAACAGGCCGATCTTCTTGCGCAGGCCGTCCTGATAAGCGTCGTTGAAGATGTCGGTGAAACCGCCCAGCGCGGATTGCGCGCGATCGATCGCCACCTTCTCATCGCTATCGATCAGCAGCAGCAGCGTCTCGGCGAAGCGGGTCAGGTTCCACAGAGCGATCCGGGGCTGGTTCGCATAGGCATAGCGGCCCATCTCGTCGATGGAGCTGAAGACCGTCGCCGGATCGTAAGTATCCATGAAAGCGCAGGGGCCGTAATCGATGGTCTCGCCCGAGATGGCGCAGTTGTCGGTATTCATCACGCCGTGGATGAAGCCCACATGCAGCCAGCGAGCGACCAATTCAGCTTGCCGCTTAATCACCGCATCGAGCAAGGCGCGGTAGGGGTGGTCCGCCGCCGCAAGATCCGGATAGTGTCGGGAGATGACGTGATCGGCCAGATGCCTGAGCGCCTCGCTATCCTGCCGCGCAGCAAAAAACTGAAACGTGCCGACGCGAATATGGCTCGAGGCCACACGCGTCAGAACCGCTCCCGGCAACATCGTCTCGCGTTGCACGTGTTCGCCGGTCATCACCGCCGCAAGCGAGCGCGTGGTCGGAATGCCGAGCGCGAACATGGCTTCGCTGACGATATATTCGCGCAACACCGGTCCGAGCGCAGCGCGGCCGTCGCCACGGCGGGAGAACGGCGTCGGACCGGAGCCCTTGAGCTGGATGTCGCGACGGGTGCCGCTGTGATCGATCACTTCGCCGAGCAGGATGGCCCGGCCATCACCGAGTTGCGCAACGAAATGGCCGAACTGGTGGCCGGCATAAGCCATCGCGATGGGATCGGCGCCGTCGGGCACACGCTTGCCGGCGAGCACTTCCACGCCTTCCGGACTGGCCAGCCATGCCGGGTCGAGATTGAGCTGTTCGGCGAGCGCGGCGTTCAGCTTGATCAGCCGCGGAGTCTCGACAGGCGTCGGGGCGACGCGGGCAAAGAAATTGGCGGGCAGGGCCGCGTAGCTGTTGTCGAAGGGAAAGTGCACTGTCATGGCCTTAAGATAGGCCCGAGCACGAGATTGGCAACCGCGGCTACCGCGAACTTCTCGTCTGTCGTGTCACCCACTTCAGGCGCGCGGTTACGCGCCGGAAGTGGAGCGACAGGTCGGTGTCAGGCGGCGCGAACGGTGTCGAGGAACTTGTCGACTTCGCCCCGCAGACGGTTGCTCTCCATGGATAGCGATTGCGCTGCCGCGAGAACCTGCGTCGAGGCAGAACCGGTTTCACCGGCACAGCGATTGACCTCGGTCACCTCATGCGCGACCTGGGTGCTCAATTGGGCGGATTGCTGAACATTGCGCGCGATCTCCTGGGTCGCGGCGCCTTGTTCTTCCACGGCGGCCGCAATGGCCGACGAGACTTCCGATATCAGCGTGATGGTGGTGCCGATTTCCTTGATGGTCTCGACGGTCTCGGAACTGGCGGCCTGCATCCCGGCGATCTGCACCGCGATTTCGTCCGTGGCCTTCGCCGTCTGCGAGGCGAGGGCCTTCACTTCGGCGGCCACCACCGCGAAACCACGGCCGGCTTCGCCGGCGCGCGCCGCTTCGATGGTCGCATTGAGTGCCAGCAGGTTGGTCTGTTCCGCCACGGCGGTGATCAGCTTGACGACGTCGTCGATGCGGGCCGTCGACTGGGTCAGCCTGGCGATGCTCGCATTGGTCTTCTCGGCCTGCTGAACTGCAGTGGAGGCGATCCGGTTCGACTCGTGCACCTGGCGGCCGATCTCATTCACCGAAGTGGTGATTTCCTCCGTCGCGGCCGCGACCGACTGCACGTTCTGAGACACGTCGTTCGATGCCGATGCCGCCGAACCCGACAACGTCATGGTGAGGTCGGAGGTGCTTGTCAGCGTGGTGGCGGACGCTTCCAGTTCGGTCGACGCCGACGACAAGGACTGCACCAGTTCGCCGATCATGGCTTCGAATGCGCGGGTCGCCGTGTTGATCGTTTCGGCGCGCGCGGCCTTGATCCTGCCTTCGGCGCTTGAAGCTTCGTCAGATGCGCGCTTGGCGATCAGCGCATCCTTGAAGATCTGCAGGGCGCTGGCGATACGGCCGATTTCGGTTGTTTCACCCTGATGCGGGATGCTGACATCAAGTTCGCCATCGGTCAGCCTGCCCATCGGTGTGAGGATCGAGGCGATGCCGCTTGCGATGTCGCGGACCAGATACAACGCGGCGCCGATTCCGGCGATGGCGGCGACAGCGAGAATGCCGATCATCATCCAGATCGAATTCGCATAGGTGGCATCGGCGTGCGCGCCAGCAGCGTTGGCCCCGTTGTCGTTCAGCTCGGTGAGTTTGGCCAGCGTGGCGTCCATCGCGCGACCGACCGGGACCACCTTCTTCGCATTGAGAGCCTTGGCGGCACCAAGATCGCCCTTGGTCGCCAGCGCCTGCACCTCGGTGGCAGAGCTGATGAACTCATTCCACTCTTTATCGAGCTTGTCGGCGAGTTCGCGCTCTGCAGGCGATGACACCAGCGGCGCGTAGGCCTTCGCGGCCTTGTCAAAATCGGCCTTGCGGGCGGCGAGGTTCTTGTCGACATCCGGGCGATCAGCATCGGCCACGATCAGGTGATCGCGGAGCACCGCGCGATAGCGCGCCGACTGCACCCGCATCTCGCCGATCCAGCGCACGCTGGGCAGCCAGGAGTCCTTGATGTCGTGGGTCGCAGCATTCATCGCGCCCAGTTGGAAGAAGGAGAGCCCGCCGATAGCGGCGATCGCGACGAACAGAAAGGCAACGATGACAAACAGCTTGGTGCTGATCGAATATCTGGCGAGCACGGATTTTCCTCGGTGTTTTCCACGAACCCCGGCTGGCCTGAACGGCAATGGAGGACACGCGGCAAGCAATGAATGCAGCAAGTTCCAGCTGAAGAGCCTGCCATCAAAAAGGGCAGGATTCACAAGTCCACCGTGCAGTGGCTCGGTCAACGTTTGGTAAATTTTGCTAAGATTATCGCTAACCGGTTGAATTTCTCCATCTAATTACCGTCCCATAGGTTGTATAGTGATGGATAAGGCAATCTTGGCGATTGCTGGCGCGCATTGGTGACAAGGGCAAAGTTGTTCGCTGACGGACGTCGGATCGACCGCTTTCGGTGCGGCCCGCTCACAAGTCCCGTCGTCCATTTGGTTGCCGCGCCTGAGCCGGTCGGGTAAACCCTGCGCTTCGCGCATAGGCGCGACCGTCGATTCTGACCTTTTTCGTAGTTTCCAGGACAATCATGCATCGCTACCGGTCCCACACCTGCGGCGCGCTCCGCGACAGCCATATCGACCAGACCGTGCGCCTGTCCGGCTGGTGCCATCGTATCCGCGACCATGGCGGCGTGTTGTTTATCGACCTGCGCGACCATTACGGCCTGACCCAGTGCGTCGCCGACCCGGATTCGCCGGCCTTCAAGACCGCCGAGACCCTGCGCTCCGAATGGGTGGTGCGGATCGACGGCAAGGTCCGTCGTCGTCCGGAAGGCACGGAGAACGCCGAATTGCCGACCGGCGCCGTCGAGATCTATATCGACGAGATCGAAGTGCTCGGTCCCGCCGCCGAATTGCCGCTGCCGGTGTTCGGCGATCAGGAATATCCGGAAGACATCCGGCTGAAATATCGCTTCCTGGATCTGCGTCGCGAGAAGCTGCATCAGAACATCATGACCCGCGGCGCCATCATCGACAGCATGCGCCGTCGCATGAAGGAGGGCGGCTTCTTCGAATTCCAGACGCCGATTCTGACCGCGTCGTCGCCGGAAGGCGCGCGCGACTTCCTGGTGCCGTCGCGCATCCATCCCGGCAAGTTCTACGCGCTGCCGCAGGCGCCGCAGCAGTACAAGCAGCTGCTGATGATGTCCGGCTTCGATCGCTACTTCCAGATCGCGCCGTGCTTCCGCGACGAAGACCCACGCGCCGACCGTCTGCCGGGCGAGTTCTACCAGCTCGATCTGGAGATGAGCTTCATCGAGCAGGAAGACGTTTTCGCGGCGATGGAGCCTGTCATCACCGGCATCTTCGAGGAGTTCGCCAACGGCAAGCCGGTCAGCAAGGACTGGCCGCGTATTCCTTATGCCGAAGCGATCCGCAAATACGGCAGCGACAAGCCGGATCTGCGCAACCCGCTCGAAATGCAGGACGTCTCCGAGCATTTCCGCGGTTCGGGCTTCAAGGTCTTTGCGCGCATGCTCGAAGATCCGAAGAACCAGGTCTGGGCCATTCCAGGTCCGACCGGCGGCAGCCGCGCATTCTGCGATCGCATGAATTCATGGGCGCAGGGCGAAGGCCAGCCGGGACTTGGCTACATCATGTGGCGGGAGAATAATGAGGGTGCCGGCCCGCTCGCCAACAATATTGGCGCGGAGCGCACCGAAGCGATCCGTGTGGCGCTCGGCATGAAGGCCGGCGATGCCGCGTTCTTCGTCGCTGGCGATCCCGACAAATTCTACAAGTTTGCTGGCCTTGCCCGTAACAAGGTGGCCGACGATCTGAACCTCGCCGACAAGGAGCAGTACAAGCTCGCCTGGATCGTCGACTTCCCGATGTTCGAATACAACGAGGACGACAAGAAGGTCGACTTCGCACACAACCCGTTCTCGATGCCGCAGGGCGGTCTCGATGCGTTGAACGGGCAGGACCCGCTGACCATCCGCGCGTTCCAGTACGACATCGCCTGCAACGGTTTCGAGATCGCTTCGGGCGGCATTCGCAATCACAAGCCGGAAGCCATGGTGAAGGCGTTCGAGATCGCCGGCTACGGCGAGGAGACGGTGATCGAGCGCTTCGGTGGCATGTATCGCGCGTTCCAGTACGGCGCGCCGCCGCATGGCGGCATGGCGGCCGGCGTCGACCGCATCGTGATGCTTCTGTGCGGCACGAACAATCTGCGCGAGATCTCGCTGTTCCCGATGAACCAGCGCGCCGAAGACCTGCTGATGGGCGCGCCGTCGGAAGCGTCGCCGAAGCAGTTGCGCGAAGCGCATATCCGGCTGAACCTGCCGGAGAAGTAAGGCTGGCGTTATCTCCTGTTACTAAAGCGCCGTCATTGCGAGCGAAGCGAAGCAATCCAGTTCTCGGCCTAAGACTGGATTGCTTCGTCGCTATGCTCCTCGCAATGACGGAAACGTTTACGGCGCGGTCTGCGCGTCGATCTGAAACAGCGACACCGCATCCGGCCCGCTGGCTTTCAGCACCTCGATCAGTTCCAGCAGTCGCATAGACTGTTTCGGCGTGACGGTGAGGGTCAGCGTGCCGTTGGGCTTGGAGATGAAGGCCGCGATAGCTGTGCCGATCTGGTCTGCATTCGGCTGTGTCACCGCCATCTGCGCGCTCGTGCTTCTGATTTGATCGACCAGCTCGTTGCGCACGGCCTCTGCCGTGATGCCGGTGTTGCGCGCGCGCTGGGCGAGGGCGAGATCGATGCCGCCCAGATCGCGCAATGTCATCTTCAGCACGCCGGGCTTGATCAGCGAGGTGGTGACGATCGCCTGTGTCGGATTGGTCGTGAACAGATCGCGCTGCACGTTGTCGAGCGAGAGCTCGGCATTGAGCGCGAACAATTTGCTGATATCGAAGGTGCCAGGCGCCAGCGTCAGCTTCTTCTCGCTCTCGTGCCAGGTCACGCCGACATCGATATTGGCGGTGGCTTCATCGATGCCGACATCGCGCAGCAGTGTGAACGGCTCACCGTCCTTTTCCTCCAGCGGTCCGGTCATGTTCAGCTTGAGATGAATCCTGCTCGGGATCGGGCCGACGAATTGTCCCCAGTTCAGGCGCGCGTCATGCAGCGTGATCTGCTTGCCGCTGTCCTTGTGCGGTACACTCAGGTCCTTGAATTCGATGCCTTCGAGCAAAGTCAGCATGCCCATCATCTCGTCGGTCGATGGCGTGCGGCCGGACGCGTTAAATTTTGCGCTCATGCGCAGCAGGGCGGCGACGTCGAAGCCTTTCAGGGCGAAGCGGCCGAGCTTGACCGGCCCTTTAGGCGACACGCCGTCGAGTCCTTCGATCGCGAATTCACCGATCTTGCCGCCGTCGATGCCGAAGCGCAGCGCGGCCAGTTTCACCGAACCATCCGGCATTTCGACGCTGAGGCCTTTCAGCGAGGTGTCGGCGATGCTGAGCCCCTCATACAGGCTCGGCATCGCTTCGATCACCGCGCGGTTCTGGGTGAGATCGGATTGCGCGCCGGCCTTGAGCAACAGCGCCGCAAATGCAGGGAGCTTCAATCGCGATGGCTGCGCCTTCATCTCACCGCCGCTAAAACTGTCGATGCGGATCGTGTAGTTCTTGTCCGACTTCAACGTATAGGTGCCGGCAGTTGTCTGGCCGATCAGACGATAGGTCTTGTCGTCATTGGTTTTGGCTGGATCGAGCAGCGCCGCCATCGCCACCATGTCGATGTCTTCGGTCTTGATGCCGGCGATGTCACCGGTCACCTGTTCGGTCTTGCCGTACAGGAAGGGCGCGGTGAAGTTCATGCGGCCGATGCTGGCCGTCGCGATCTTGCCGTTCTTTACATCGCGGATGTCAATGTCGGAATAAGTGTAGCCCGTGCCCGATGCGATCTTGTTCCCCTCGATGCGCGCCACCAGGCTCGGTGCGGTGATCGAGCCGGCGCGGATCGCGGCCGATTGTTCGAGACCGAAGCGATAAATGTCGAGCGGCGACGACGATGCGGGCTGGCTCTGCAAGCGAGTGGGGCCGCGGAATTGCGCGATCGTGAGCTCCGGCATTGTCAGGGTGATCGTGCCGCCGTCGGGTAGCGCCGCCGTGCCGCTGGCCTCGATGCCGGACATCGAGATCGCATCGGCGGTGAACGCGTCGTTGCCGTCTTGGCCGAGATGCCTGGCGGCAAAGCTGGCGACCTTGATCTTGGCCGGCCGCGGCGCTGCGAATTCGACGGCGATATCGGAAATGGTGACGTCGCGCGTCCACAGGCTGAAGGCGAGGGCGCCATGTTCGGCACGCCCGCCATTGGCACGGATCTGCGCAAAATTCGCTTCGATCTCATTGATGATGCGATGCTTGATATAGGCTTCGGTGCCGACATAGCCGCCGACGGCAGCGACCGCGACCACGCCGAGGCCGATGATGGTTTTGGACATATGAAACTCCGTTAGCGGGCTGTGGGAAGCGCAGGTGCCTGAATTCGCCTACGCCCGAATGACGGCGCCGGGATCACCATTGCACATGGCAGCGTGTTGTTGCATCACAGTACCCGTTTTTGGTCTTTAGCAGACGAGATGGTCTTTCCTAGACGCTGCGACCCACAGCTAGGTTCGATTCTGCGAGACGATGGCATTATTCCGCGACAGAGCCAGCCCTGACATGCAGATGGAAGCGGTTGCGCCAATGCCGTCCGGCGGGATAGACATCGCCTGAATCCTTGGCAACCTACTTCCAGTCCTTCCTGTTTGGCCCCGACCGGAGCGCATATGTCATCTCCTTCCTCCGAAGAATTGTCGCGCGCGGCGCTGGCTTATCACCGCTTGCCGAAACCGGGTAAGCTCGAGATCCAGGCGACCAAGCCGTTGGCCAACCAGCGCGACCTCGCGCTTGCCTATTCGCCCGGTGTCGCCGCGCCCTGCATGGCCATCGCTGCCGATCCGAACGAAGCCGCGACCTTGACGTCGCGCGCCAATCTCGTCGCCGTAGTGTCGAACGGCACCGCCGTGCTCGGCCTGGGCAATATCGGTCCGCTGGCATCGAAGCCGGTGATGGAAGGCAAGGCCGTTCTGTTCAAGAAGTTCGCTGGCATCGATGTGTTCGACATCGAGATCGCTGCCGAAACCATCGAGCGCGTGGTCGAGACCGTCGCAGCTCTGGAGCCGACCTTTGGCGGCATCAATCTCGAAGACATCAAGGGACCGGAGTGTTTCGAGATCGAAGCGCAGCTCAAGGAGCGCATGAAGATCCCGGTATTCCATGACGACCAGCATGGCACTGCGATCATCGTCGGCGCTGCCATCAAGAATGCGCTGCTGCTGAACGGCAAGAAGCTGCCCGACGTCAAGATTGTGTGTTCCGGCGCCGGCGCCGCGGCGATCGCCTGTTTGAATTTGCTGGTGTCGCTCGGCGCCAAGCGCGAGAACATCTGGGTGTGCGATATCGACGGCGTCGTGCATGAAGGCCGCAACACGTTGATGGATCGCTGGAAGGCGGTCTATGCGCAGAAGACCGACGCGCGCACGCTCGGCGATGTCATCGGCGGTGCTGATATCTTCCTCGGCGTTTCCGCGCCCAATGTGCTGAAGCCAGAGATGGTCAAGGCGATGGCCGACAAGCCACTGGTGCTGGCGCTCGCCAATCCGGTCCCGGAAATCATGCCGGACGAAGCGCGCAAGGCGCGGCCGGATGCGATGATCTGCACCGGTCGTTCGGACTTCCCGAACCAGGTCAACAACGTGCTCTGCTTCCCCTTCATTTTCCGCGGCGCGCTGGATTGCGGCGCCACCGCGATCAACGAAGCGATGAAGCATGCGGCCGTGGACGCGATCGCGCAGCTCGCGCAGGATCCGCCATCCGACGCTGTGACCGCCGGTTTCGAAAACGAAACGCAGGGCTTTGGTCCGGGCTCGCTGATTCCATCGCCGTTCGATCCGCGCCTGATCCTGCGCATTGCGCCGGCCGTCGCCAAAGCGGCGATGGACTCCGGCGTGGCGTCGCGACCGATCACCAATTTCGAGGAATACACCGCTGGCCTCGAACGCTTTGCGTTCCGCTCCGGCCTGGTGATGAAGCCCGTCTTTGCCAAGGCGAAGACGCAGCCCGTCCGCGTCATCTACGCGGAAGGCGAGGACGAGCGCGTGCTGCGCGCCGTGCAGGTGGTGCTGGAAGA
>SDZE01000295.1 GCA_004173095.1 Bradyrhizobiaceae bacterium | reverse complement strand
GCACGATAGGTGGCGCCGTGCATCCAGGCGCGGTTGGCGGCATCGAGCGAGATGTAGCGCACGCGCAGCAGCGCCTCGCCATCCTTCGGCTCGGGCAAGCTGGCGTCGGTCAGCTTGAAATGCTCGGGGCCGAGTTTGCCGGCGGGCTTTTCGACCAGCAATACCTGGCGATTGATGGTGTCGGTCATGTCGTGCCTCCCCTTGCTCTTGTTGGCGGCAGGCTACGCGGCCTCGGGGCGACGGACAACCTCTCCACGGCCGGGCAGGCCTTCAGAAGAACTGCAACGCCTCCGCCTTGCCGCCGCGCAGCACCGTCGCATATTCGATGGCGACGAACAGGCCGCCGGCCACATAGACCTTGCGGGGCACGGCGCGGGCCAGTTGCTGGCTCAGCTTCACCGCATCCTCCATCGCATTGGCCACATGGATGCGCGCGGTGGCATGCGCCTTTCGCGCGGCGGCCCCGACGATCCGCGCATCGGCGCCCTTGTGATGCGCGCGGGTGCAGACGATGGTGTCGAAATGCGGCGCCAGATGCCGGGCGATCTCATCGACGTTCTTGTCGGCGGAGACACCGAGCACCAGCACCCAGTTCTCCCGCCCGTGCACCGCGTGCAGCCCGCGCAGCGCCTGCATCACGCCGTCGGGCGTATGGCCCACATCGATCACGGTGAGCGGATCGCGCTGGATCACCTCCAGGCGACCGGGCCATCGGGTCTCGCGCAGGCCGGTGCGAATGGCGTGATCGACCTGGATGGCTTCCGCATCCGGATGCATGCGCTGCATCCACAGCAGAAATAGCGCCGCCGCGATGGCGGCATTGTTGAGCTGAAATCGGCCTTGCAACGTAATTTCGAGACCGCGCAGATTGGTGTCTCGGATGCGGCAGTTGAAGTTCTGCGCCTTGGCCGAAGTCACCACATTTCCGATGCTGATGTCGTCGCCGACATGAAGGCCGTGGACGTGGCGGTTGCGATTGTACTCGGCGAGATGCGCGCGCAGCGGCAGGCAGTTCTCGCCGTAGATCACAGTGCCACCACTCGCGCAGGCATCGCTCTTGTCGGACGCGATCAGAGCCAGCGAATTGCCGAGCAGGGCCGTATGCTCGAGGTCAACCGAGGTGACGCAAGTCAGTGTCGCGCCGATCAATCGCACGGGATCGTAGCGGCCACCGATCCCCGCTTCAAAAACCGCGAGATCGCAGCCGGTCTCCTGAAAATACAGGCAGGCCAGCGCGAACTGCGCTTCAAAGGCGCCGTAGGTTTCGGTGACGCCGTGGTGTCCGAGATCTGTGATGGCGGTGGCGACGCGCAGCACCAGCGCGTCGAGCAGTTCGTCATCGACGGGTTCGCCGTCGATCTGGAAGCGCTCGTTGAAGCGGTACAGATGCGGCGAGGTGAACAGCCCGGTGCGCAAGCCGAAGGCACGGCCGATGGAGGCACAGAAGGCAGCTGTAGAGCCCTTGCCGTTCGAGCCGGTGATGACGATCGAATGCTGTTGCAGGCGCGTGCGATCGATCGACAGGGCATCGAGCAACAGCGCCACACGCGCAAGGCCGATGCCGCCGGTGCCGTATTTGGGCAGGTTAAACATCGATCAGGCCCAGCGATGTGAAGGTGTGCCGCCAGATGCGCAGGATGAGATCGTCGCGGCCAATATCTTCGAGAAAGCGGATCGAGGGATTGGCATTGACTTCGATGACGTGCGCCGGAGCGCAATCGTGACCATGGCCCGTGAAGAAATCCACGGCACCGGCACGCAGGCCGAGAGCTTTCAGCGCGGTGCGCGCGATCGCGAATGCCTGTTCGGCGTCGTCGGGTTCGTCGAACACCATGCCGCCGCCAGCGCTGAGATTGTGCCGACCTCCCAGCCTGACACGTTCCCCTTTTGAGGGCACGACATCGAGAGCGCCAGGACGTGGATCGAGCGGTGCTGCGGAGACACCCCGCCACTCCAGCATCGGCTGTTCGGCAGCAACGAGCTCGCGGAGCGTCGCTTTGCCATCCCCGATCACCGAGGGCTCCGCTTTCGCGACGGAATAGACGATCTCATCGTCGAGCAGGAAGGCGCGGAATTCGCGTCCGGTATGCACCGGCTGAATCAGGATCGCGTCATAGTGCTGCGAGACGCTATCAAGGTAGCAAGTCAACGCATCGAAGCCATCGACGATCTGGGCGAAGTCGCCGCGCGAGCCGTTGATCGGCTTTACGAAAGCGCGATTGCCGAGGTCTTGGAAATAGCTATAGGCATCGTCGCGCTCATGCCCGGGCGGTCGAAACCTGCGATGCCGGTCGTGCAGGAAAAAATAGTTGCCGCCCAGTGTGGCGATCCCGGCGCGTTTCATCAGCACATTGGCCATGTGCTTGTCATTGGCGAGGGTCGCCGCGGTCGCCGTGTTTTGCGGAAAAAAGGAGCCGCGGCCCGCCCCGAACACTGCGCTCTTGTCGGTGCCGGTGACCTCAAAGATCAGCCCGGTGCCGCCATCGAGTTCGGCAAATCCCAGCCCCAGTTCGCCTGCGGCATAGGCCGCATAGATCGTCTGGTCAGGATAATAAACCGGCTTGCCGGCACGGATGGCGCGAAGTGGGGTCATGTGGCCTAGCGCCGGTAAATGAACGAGGAAGCCACTTCCAGCGACTCCCCAAGGCGTGGGAAATTACCGGAACCGGTGCCCCCAATCCAGCATCGCCTGGAAGGATCAGACCGAGAACGGTTAATTGGAGGACCTGAGAATGTTCTGGATCAATTTATGCCCTTGCCGGCCGCTAACCTGGTTTGCAAATTTGTGACCCGCCTCAGTCAATCCGCAATTGCACTTCAGGGCATCATTGAATAGATGTTATTCGCATCTGCGAAAACCCAATTTAGCCAAGTGCCGCAAGGGTTTCTCTGCATCTGACGCGGCTCGGAATGTAATCGTTCTAAGCTAAGCTTGCACCGGAAAATCATATCCCATGAGCGCCTTTCACCGCGAAACCGTGACCTCCGTCCAACATTGGACCGACACGCTGTTCTCCTTCCGCGCCACCCGCGACACGTCGTTCCGTTTCCAGAACGGCCAGTTCGCCATGATCGGCCTCGAAGTCGATGGCAAGCCGCTGCTGCGCGCCTATTCCATGGCCAGCGCCAATCACGAGGACGAGCTCGAGTTCTTCTCGATCAAGGTGCCGGACGGCCCGCTGACCTCGCGTCTGCAGAAGATCAAGGAAGGCGACACCATCCTGATCGGCCGCAAGGCCGTCGGCACGCTGATCACCGACAATCTGCTGCCCGGCAAGCGCTTGCTGATGCTGTCCACCGGCACCGGCCTGGCGCCCTTCGCCAGCCTCATCAAAGATCCCGACGTTTACGAGCGCTACGAGCATGTCGTGCTGGTGCATGGCTGCCGTCAGGTTTCCGAACTGGCCTATGGCGAGCGCCTCGTCGCCAAGCTGGCCGAAGACGAATTGTTCGGCGAACTGATGAAAGACAAGTTCACTTATTACCCGACCGTGACCCGCGAACCGTTCCGCAACCGCGGCCGGATCACGGACCTGATCGAGTCCGGACAGATCTTCAAGGATATCGGCCAGGACCCGCTCTCCATCGAGACCGACCGCATCATGCTGTGCGGCAGCCCGAACATGCTCGAGGATCTCAAGGTCATGTTCGAGAAGCGCGGTTTCCAGGAAGGCAGCGGCACCTCACCCGGCCATTTCGTCATCGAGAAGGCGTTTGTCGAGCGTTGAGGTCTTGACCGTTCCCTCGCCAGACGAGGTAAAGACGTATGCCGCGACAACATTGCAAAACCCGCGCTCTGGCGCGGGTTTTTCATTTTCAATGCATGACAAGACTTCAGCACGCGGGATGCGCTAGGCTGTCTCGTCGAACACCAGCCGCGGTGCCACTTCTGTGATCTCTGCGTCATCCGGATTCCGTAAGGCTAAATCCCACCATTTGCGAGCAGGTCCATGCAAACCGTGATGCTACCGTTCACGCCGCGCTTCATCGTGTTGACGATCTGCAGCCTGGCCACCCTGTTTCTGATCGGCGTCGGCATCTGGGATCCGCGACTGCTCAAGCTGGTGATCATTCCGGCGGCCATCTTCGGCTGTCTTGCGGCGCTCGGATTTCACGATCTGCTGCAGAAGGATCACGCGGTGCTGCGCAACTATCCGATCTCGGCGCATATCCGTTTTCTGCTCGAAGAAATCCGCCCGGAGATGCGGCAGTATTTTTTCGAAAGCGAAAAGGACGGCATGCCGTTCAGCCGCGACACCCGTGCTCTCGTGTATCAGCGCGCCAAGATGGTGCTCGACAAGCGCCCCTTCGGGACCCAGAGGAACGTCTATGAAGAGGGCTACGAGTGGATGAGTCACTCGGTGGCGCCGCGTCCGCACGCCACCGAAAAGTTTCGCATCACCATCGGCGGGCCCGATTGCCTGCGGCCTTATTCGGCGTCCGTGCTGAACATCTCCGCCATGAGCTTCGGCGCGCTCAGCCCGAATGCGATCCGCGCGCTGAATGCCGGCGCCAAAAATGGTCATTTCGCCCACGACACGGGCGAGGGCGGTGTCAGCCCGTATCACGAGCAGGAAGGCGGCGACCTGATCTGGGAAATCGGCTCCGGCTATTTCGGCTGCCGCACCAAGGATGGTCAATTCGACCCCGACAAATTCGCGGATCGCGCAGCACTTGACCAGATCAAGATGGTGGAGCTGAAAGTGAGTCAGGGCGCCAAGCCCGGCCATGGCGGTGTGCTGCCGGCGGCCAAGGTGTCGGAAGAAATTGCGCGCATCCGCGGCGTGGCGATGGGCGAAGACTGCATTTCGCCGCCCTATCACAAGGCGTTCTCGACGCCGATCGAGATGATGCAGTTCATCGCCAAGATGCGTGAGCTGTCGGGTGGCAAACCGACCGGCTTCAAGCTGTGCATCGGCCACCCATGGGAATTCCTCGCCATCTGCAAGGCGATGCTGCAGACCGGGAT
>SDZE01000004.1 GCA_004173095.1 Bradyrhizobiaceae bacterium | reverse complement strand
CGTCTTCATATTGACCAGGAACTGGGTAAGGCCGTGGCGGCGATTCTCCTTGGTCGGCGGCGAGGTGCGGAAAATCGCGATCATGTAATCGGCGATATGCGCCGAAGTCGTCCAGATCTTGCTGCCATTGATCAGGAAGCCGCCATCGGTCTTGGTGGCCTTGGTCTTGGCGGCAAACAGATCGGAGCCGGAGTTTGGTTCACTCATGCCGATGGAGAAGCAGATCTCGCCACGGCAGATGCGTGGCAGGATATCCATCTTGATGTGCTCGGGCGCATATTTCAGCAACACCGGGCCGCTCTGGCGATCGGCCACGAAGAAACGGCGCACCGGCGCATTGGCGACCCGCATTTCCTCGGTGACGACATAGCGTTCCAGAAAACTGCGCTCGTGACCGCCATATTTCTTGGGCCAGGTCATGCCGAGCCAGCCCTTCTGGCCGACGCGGCGGGAGAATTCGCGGTTGTCGGCGTCTTCCTGCACCGGGCGGTGCGGATCGAAAGTGCCGGCGGCAATCTCGTCGGCGAGGAAAGCGCGGACTTCCTTGCGGAGCTGCTCGCATTCGGGCGGCAGGCGGATCGGATCGAAACGAAGGGCTGCGGTCATGTTGATTCTCGTTTCTTCTGTAATCAGCGCGAAGCGACCAGCGGCCAAAGCTCATCGGCACCGCGCCTCGCAACCAGGTTGCCGAGCTCGACGGCCCAGTAGCTCTCGCTGCCGAAATCGTCGCGCCAGGCGAGAGCGCGGAGCGTGTAGCGATGCAGGATGTGCTCACGGGTGAAGCCGATGGCGCCATGGACCTGATGCGCGATGGCAGCACCCTTCTCGGCAGCCTCCGAGCAGCGAATCTTTGCGGCCGCAGCCTCCAGGAACAGTGCGTCGTCGATCGGTGCGCCGTGCGAGAATGCCTCGGCCGCAGAGCTGGCAGCAGCGAGCGCCGCCGAGGTCTCGCCGGCAAGCCTTGCGAGATTGTGCTGCACCGCCTGGAATTTCGAGATCTTCTTTTCGAAGGCGACGCGTTCGCCGGAATATTGCACGCTGATGCGGAGCATCGACTCCAGCGCGCCGGCGATCTGCAGACTGCGCGCCAGTGCGCCCATCAACAGCAGGGCCTTTTCATCGCAACCGGCCGGCGCCTTTGCGATCGCGACCGGCTTGACCTTGTCGAAATGAACCGTGTCGGAGGGATCGCCGGCGAGGCTGAGGCCGGCATCGATGCGGCAGGCGCCGGCATCGACCAACGCGATCGAGCCTCCCGCGATGACCGCAATGTGCTTCGCCTCGCTGCCGAAGGGAACGCCGCGCGCGCGGCCGGAAATGTTTCCATCGGCATCGAGCGTCAGCCGATCCCGCGTATTGGCCGGGGCCACCGTCATCATGCCCTCGGGCGATTTGATCTTGCCTTGGGCCAACAGCCAGCCGGCGAGCATGGTTTCGGCCAGGGGAATGCTGGCGCCGGCGCGCCCGGCGACGCTCAGCACGCTGAAACCTTCCGCCATGCTGGTGCCGGACCCGTCGCAGTCTTCCGGCACCCAGGACAGCGGCAGACCGGACTCGGCCAGCGCCTGCCACAACGGAGCCTTCCAGCCACCTTGCTTGTCGTGATTGATGGTTTGTGCGTCTGCGAGATCGGCGAAGATGCGTTCAGCGGTCTCAGCGACGATGTTGTCTGTCTCGGTCAAGGCGTTCCCCGTTGGATAGCGCATCTCATTCGGCAGGGAATGCCGGGCATGGGGTGCTGCCACTATTGTTGCCGGCATGATGCGGAAAAGCCGGCATGATGCAAGCGGCGCACCTGCATTGTGGTCTGCAGTGGGGGCATGCAGCGCGCTTATTCCGCAGGGCCGAATGGCAGGGTCGTATACCAGCGCGAAGCGGCCGTGCTAGATCACCGTTCGGAACCCACCATAGGAGATGCTGATGTCGAAGGATGGTTTGTGCGCGGTGATCACGGGATCGGCGTCGGGGCTTGGCGCTGCGACGGCGGCCATCCTCGCCAAAGACGGGGCGCGCCTCGTCATCAATTATTCGTCGAGCGCGAAGGAAGCGGAAGCCACTGCCGAACACTGCCGCAAGCTCGGCGCTGCGGATGTCATCGTGGTGCAGGGTGATGTCTCCAAGGACGCCGACTGCAAGAAGATCATCGCGGCAGCGGAGAAGTGGGGACGCATCGACGCGCTGGTGAACAATGCCGGCGTCACCAAGCATGTCGCGCATGACGATCTCGACGGGCTGTCGGCCGAAGACTTCCAGTGGATCTACGGCATCAACACCATCGGCCCCTATCAGATGGTACGCGCGGCGCGCTCGCTGCTCGAAGCCAGCGCAAAGGCATCGGGGCGCGCAGCAGCGGTGGTCAACGTATCGTCGATGGCTGGACTTTCGGGCGCTGGTTCGTCGGTGGCTTATGCGGCGAGCAAGGGCGCATTGAATTCAATCACGCTGTCGCTGGCGCGTGCGCTGGCGCCATTGATCCGCGTCAATACGGTTTGCCCCGGCTATATCGATACGCCCTGGTTCACCAAGGGCCGCGGCGCCGATGCGGCCGCCAAGGTGCGCGACGCCGTCATCGCGCGGGTACCGTTACACGCCGCCTCGACGGCGGAGGATATCGCGCAGCTGATTTGTTTTCTGGCCACCCCGCCGTCCGCCCACATGACGGGCGAACTGGTGCGGATGGATGCCGGCATGCATCTGCTATCGGTCCGCGCATAAGACAACGGCCCCGGCCATGCTGACCGGGGCCGTTACGACTGACTATCGCCGACCTGGATCGGCGATCGTTCCGCGGGCGACCAGCCTGTTCCAGATGAACAGGACCACCAGTGCTCCGATGGTGGCGGTGATGAAACCGGCCCCCTGGTTCGGACCGTAGTGGCCGATCTGCTGGCCGATGAAGGTTGCTACAAAGGCGCCGGCGATGCCGAGCACAGTGGTCAGAATAAAGCCCGAAGGATTGTTCGGGCCCGGCGAGATGATACGGGCAAGAATGCCCGCAACGAAGCCGACGAGAATGATCCAGAGCATCGTAACCCCCTTTTATGAGTGAACTAGACCCAACGCGAAGAGGCCTCGTCTTCCGTCGGTAGCCGACCATGCGGCGTGAATTCGTCGACCGCGCCTGGCAGCTCGTTGCTGAGTTCGGATAGCAACTGCTCGCGTGACATCCCGGTGCGCGAGGTCAACTGCGCGATATCGTCAGCGCCAAGTGCTGCGCCGAGATCTCCCGGTGCGATCTGTTTGTTCGGACCCGACTGCACCCAGGAGTCGGCGGTTTCAGCGTGGCCATTTTCCTGCAAGCGTTTGACGAGATCGCCGAGGCCGCCGCTCAGCACGCTGCCGGCAGCCGCGCCGCCCAGAATACCCCCGAGCGGGCCGCGCAGCAGATCACCGATGCCGCCGGAGCTACCAGCGCTGCTATTGCCGCCGAGAAGACCGCCCAGCAATCCGCCGAGACCGCCGCCTTCGGCATTGGCCTGGGTCGGGACGGGCGCCTGCTGCGGCTGCCCCTGTGGTGCCGGCTGCGGCTGGCCGCCGGTAACATGCTTGTATCCTTTGTAAGCAAGCAGCGCGAGGATCGCCATGGTGATCGGCGACATGCCACCACTCTTGTCATTGGGATCGCTGGGGCCGCGCGGACCATTGGCCATGCCGTTCAGAATATCGAGCAAACCCATGATAATCTCCTGTCTCGCCACCTCAGAAAAAGATAGCCGCGCGATATGACGCGGACAAGTCGCGTCGGTTCCCATGGTAGGCAGGGTTACGGCATTTTGCTAGCAGGGCCATGGCCGGGATTGGATGGATACGTGAGCGCATCTCGGCCGATCTGTATCGCTGGCGCGGGAAGCGTCGGCTGTTTCGTCGGCGGGGTGCTCGCAGCCGCCGGCCGGGACGTTGCGCTCTTGACGCGCCCACGCATCGTCGATGCGATCGCGCGCGACGGCTTGTCTCTGACGAGCTTTGAGGGAGGTCGCTGGCATCTGCAGCCGGGACAGATCGGTCCGTCCGACCATCCGGCAATCATGAATCGCGCCGGCATTGTTCTGGTGACCGTGAAAAGCGGCGACACCGCCGCCATGGCGGAATTGATCGCACAACACGCCCCGGCAGACGCTGCGATCATCAGTCTGCAGAATGGCGTCGGCAATGTCGCTGTTCTCAAAGACGCATTGCCCGGCCGTCACGTGCTAGGCGGGATGGTACCGTTCAATGTCGTGACACGGCAGGATGGCACGGTGCACCGCGCAACCTCTGGGGCATTGGTCATCGAACGCGACGCCGACAACACCGGCACGCAGGTCGCCACTCCGGATCTTCCTGTGAATTTGACGGACGACATCGCTGGTGTGCAGTGGGGCAAGCTCTTGCTCAATCTGGGCAACGCGTTGAACGCACTCTCGGACTTGCCTCTGCATGCTCAGCTGAAACAGCGGGTATGGCGAACCTTGTTCGCAGATCAAATCGCTGAAGGACTTGCCGTGTTGCGTGCGGCGGGGATCAAACCGGTGGCGACGACGATGCCGCCGTGGCTGATGCCGCATCTCTTGCGAATGCCCGATCGATTGTTCGGCCTGATTCTCCAGCGCGTCATGAAGGTCGATGCCAATGCGCGCTCATCCATGTGGGAGGATCTGCAGCGCGGTCGCTCCACGGAGATCGACTATCTGCAGGGTGTTCTGCTCCAGTTGGCGCAACGATATGGCATTGCGGCCCCATTGATGCAGCGCGTGGCCGCCATGGTCAAAATCGCAGAAGGTGAGCAGCGCGGGTCGCCTGCCTTGTCAGCTCAGCAGATTCGCGGTGTGTAGCTCGACGATAAGCGTCCGATCCCATCGGCCAGCTCCACTCCGCTTTCGGAAGCGCGACGGCGGATAAATATCATCACAAGGTAGTGAGATGTTGATCAGCGAGTCGCGCAAGAAACAGCGCCCTCTGCTTGTGCCGAGTGCTGCCTGCAACGGTAGTAT
>SDZE01000316.1 GCA_004173095.1 Bradyrhizobiaceae bacterium | reverse complement strand
TGATCCTGACGCGGACCTCCGAGGATTACGGCCATGCCGTCCGCTCGGTGCATGCAAAATCGCACGGCGTGCTGCGCGGCGAGATGATCATCGCGGACGGTCTGCCGCCCGAACTCGCGCAGGGCCTGTTCGCGACGCCGGGCCGACATCCGGTCTATCTGCGCCTGTCCACCAATGCCGGCGACATCCTGCCGGACGATATCAGTCTGCCCCGTGGTCTCGCGCTGAAGGTGTTGGACGTCGACGGCGAACGGCTGCGCGGCGCCGAGGGTGCCACGCAGGATTTCGTGATGGTCAACGGGCCGGTGTTTCAAGCCCAGAACGCCGGCAAATTCCTCGGCAATCTGAAGCTGCTGGCCAAGACGACGGACCGTCTCGAAGGCACAAAGGAGACGCTGTCCGCAGTGCTGCGCGGCGTCAGCACGGCACTCGGCGCCGTCGGCATCCAAAGCACGACCATCAATGCGCTTGGTGGCGCGCCGAATGTCGATCCGCTCGGCGAGACCTATTACAGCGTGACGCCGTTTCGCTACGGCAACGCGATCGCCAAGTTTTCCATCGCGCCGATTGCGCCAGCGCTGACCAACCTGACCGGCCAGATCATCGACGCCTCGGATCGGCCAAACGCGATCCGCGAAACCGTGCAACAGGAGATGCAGGCGATCGATGCCAGCTGGGAATTCCGGGTCCAGCTCTGCCGTGATTTCGACAAGCAGCCGGTCGAGGACCCCACGGTGCTGTGGGACGAAGCAGACGCGCCGTTCCAGCGCGTCGCCGTCATCCATGTGACGTCGCAGGACAGCTGGAGCCCGGAATTGGTGCAACGCGTGGATGAGGCAATGCGCTTCAGCGTCTGGACTGGTTTGGCCGCGCATCAGCCGCTCGGCAATATCAACCGCGCGCGCCGGGACACCTACAGCCACTCGGCCGATTATCGCGCCCGCTTCAACGGTTGTCCGATCCACGAGCCGCGCGCGGCGGAGGCCGAATAACCGTCACGACTGGATCGTCCGCGTCGGCGGTTGCGGCGCGACGCTGCGCCGCCTACACCGTCCCCGATGCCCTCGCCGCGCGCTACTCCACCCCGCCGCAACGCGCGCAGCAACCAAGGATGGCGCCGCTACGCAAAGCGCTTTCGTGGCGCGCTGCGTGGCCGCTGGCTGCGGCAGCGATGGAGCGCGGCGCCCATCGCGCTCCGCATCCTCGCCATCGCCGCTGCGTTTCTGATCGGCCTGCCGCTCGCCAATCTCGCCTGGCAGGTTCTCCGCAAGCCGACCGAACTGTTCGTCGTGATCGGCCATAAGCTCGACAAGCAGCCGGCCGAAACCTGGCGCGCGTATGGTGCGCATTTCCGCACCTTCTCTACAGACAGCATCTCCGCCGAATTGCTGGCGGCACTGGCGCAGACTGAGAGCAGCGGCAATCCCGTCACCCGCACCTATTGGCGGTTTCGCTGGGGCTGGAATCCATTGGCGCTGTATAAGCCCGCATCGAGCGCCGTCGGGCTGTTGCAGATGACCGATCCGGCCTTTGCCGAGGCGTCGCGCTTCTGCATCCGCGGGCATCAGGCAGTCAGCGACTGCTGGCTGACCAGCCTGTATTTTCGTACCCTGCCCAGCCACGCCATCGAACTCGGATCGATCTATCTCGATCGCCAGATGGCCGGCGTGCTGGCCAGCGCGCCAGGCAAAGGCGCAAGCGCGCAGCAGAAGCAGGATCTCGCAGCACTGATCCATCTGTGCGGGGCGCGCCCTGCCCGCGCTTTCTCGCGCCGCGGCTTCAAGCCGCTGCCCGGTGAACGCTGTGGTGATCACCTGGTCAGTCTTTACCTCGCGAAGGTCAATGTCATGGCACAGCAATTCGCGCGGCTGGCCAAGGCTGGCGCGTGACACCAGACATTGTCGCGCAGGAATTGAAGTCATGGAACTTCAGCCCCGCATTTCGATTAGAGTGCGGTTCCCCACCCGGCCACGGCCGCAATAAAGCATTGCACGGACATGAGCGTAGGACTGATCGCGCTACTCGACGATATCGCGGGCCTCGCCAAGGTGGCGGCCGCCTCGGTCGATGACATCGCCGGACAGGCGGCACGGGCCGGCGCCAAGGCGGCGGGCGTGGTGATCGACGATGCCGCAGTAACGCCGCGCTATGTGGTCGGCTTCGACGCTGCGCGAGAACTGCCGATCGTGCGCAAGATCGCCATCGGCTCACTGCGCAACAAGCTCCTGATCCTGCTGCCGGCGGCGCTGCTGCTGAGCCTGTTCGCGCCATGGGCGATCACGCCGCTCTTGATGCTTGGTGGCGCCTATCTCAGCTTTGAAGGCACCGAAAAGGTGGTCGAGGCGCTGATGCCGCATCACGCGCCGGAGACCTCTACGGCCAAGACCCTGGCGGTCGATCCGCAGACGCTGGAAGACGACAAGGTCGCCGGCGCCATTAAAACCGACTTCATCCTGTCGGCGGAAATCATGGCGATTACGCTGGCGGCGATCCCGCCCGGCCCGTTCGTCAGCCGCGCCGTGGTGCTGGCGGTGGTGGCGATCGGCATCACCGTCGCGGTCTATGGCGGGGTCGCGCTGATCGTGAAGGCGGACGACATCGGACTGGCGCTGGCGAACGGCGACAAGTCGACCGGCTTCGGACGCATGAAGGCCGGCATTGGCCGCGCGCTGGTCAGGGGCATGCCCGGCTTCCTCCGCGTGCTCAGCGTGATCGGCACCGCCGCGATGATCTGGGTCGGCGGCGGCATCATTGTGCACGGTCTCGCAGGCTACGGCTGGACCGGCATCGAACACGCCATTGCGGGCGCCGCCACGGCGGCTGCACAGGCGTTGCCGCCGCTGGCCGGCGCGGTGGAATGGATCGTGACGGCGGCCGGATCCGGCGTGGTCGGCCTGCTGCTCGGCGCTGCCTTGATCCCGGTCGCGACCTATCTCGTGGCTCCGCTGTGGAGCCGGCTGCGCCGCCTCCGCCGAGGCGCGTGACGGTGGCGGTGGCCCGTCACCTGCGATCGGTGTCCGTGGGGATGGACTCCGGCCACGCGCCAATGGCAGAGCTGTGGCGGCCGTGATCCCGCTCCGGATGGGTTCAGCCATCACCCCCGAGGACAGATGCCGTCGCGCTTGCTAAATATATTCCGGTCGATCAGCGCAAGCCTGGGCGCCTACAAGCACAATCCGGATCCGCTGGCGCTGCTCGCCAATACCGTTGCGCTGGTCATCGCCGGCAACCAGCCGTTCTATCCGCTGTATCTGCATGCGATCGTCGGCACCGCGGCGTGGCCGGCCTGGCTTACGCTGCTGACGATGCCGCTGTTCGCGGCGATACCGGCGGTGTCACGCCGGCATCCGCTGGCGGGGCGCATGATGCTGCCGATCGTCGGCGTCGCCAACAGCGTTCTGGCGGTCAAGCTGATCGGGGTCGAGACCGCCGTCGAGTTATTCTTGTTGCCGTGCGTGTTGCTGGCGACGATCCTGTTTCGGCCGAACGAGCGGTCGGCCATGCTCGTCCCACTGGCCTGCCCGTTCGCCGCCTATTTCGTACTCGACGCGGCGGTCGGCACTCCGCTCGCTTTATTCAGCGATGCGGAATATCGCGCGATCATCGGCATGCATGCTTTCAGCGTCGCGTCGTTGTTCGCGCTCATCGGTTTTGTGTTTCCGTCCAGCACGGTTGTCACACACGACAGTTGATCGCTCAACAGTCATGCCAACCGATCTTGCAGCAAGGCGCGGAAACGCCGATGATAGATGCAATTCATAAGAGTCTGGGGAGCCTCAACGCCGATGCAATATGACGACGTCATCATGTCCCGCCGCAGCATCCGCGGTTACAAGCCAGATCCGGTGCCGCAAAAGCTGATCGAGGAGATCATCACGCTGGCGATGCGGGCGCCGTCGTCGATGAACACGCAGCCGTGGAATTTCACCGTGGTCACCGGCGAGCCGCTGAACCGCATTCGCGCCGGCAATACCGAGCGGATGGTTGCCGGCATTCCGCAGTCGCGCGAGTTTCGTACCGGCCAGCCTTTTGCCGGCTCGCATCGCGATCGCCAGGTCGGGGTTGCCAAGCAACTCTTCGCTGCGATGGGGATCGCGCGTGACGACAAGGAAATGCGGCAGGACTGGGTGCTGCGCGGCTTCCGCCAGTTCGACGCGCCGGTCTGCGTGATCGTGACCTATGACCGCGTGCTCGACGGCAGCGACGATACGCCCTTCGATTGCGGCGCGGTAGCGACTGCCCTGGTCAATGCCGCCTGGTCACGGGGCCTCGGCGCTGTGATCAACAGCCAGGGCATCATGCAGTCGCCGGTGGTGCGCGAACATGCCGGAATCCCAGACGACCAGATCATCATGAAGAGCATCGCGCTGGGCTGGCCAGACGACAGCTTCCCCGCCAATGCCGTGGTATCGGAGCGCAAATCGGTGGCGGAAGCGACGCGGTTCGTCGGCTTCGACAGTTAGCACCGCGGCAACCGTCAACCCGGCTTGAATTTGCTATAGGCTTCGCGGCTGCAGATGATCACGTGATCGGCGCAGCCATTGCGCCGATGCGGATCGCATCGGGTCTCGTAATCCGCCGACGTCATCATGTCCATGAAGGCGGCGACGGAAGGATAGTAGACCAGCGCCAGATAATCCCACGTGTGCGCATGGGGAATGCCGAGCGCCACGGCCTTGGCATCGCCGGTCCATAGCAATGTGCCGCCGCGCGCCTTGATCATCGGTACAGTGAGCGAGCTGTAGCGCAGATAGGCGTCCCAGCCAGTGCCGTCGCCGTCGAGCGATTGCGGATGGAAGCGCATCAGATTGACCATCACGACCGGCTCATGCGGATCGAGCGCGCTGAGACCTTCGATATTGAGACGATCGATGCCCATGACGTGGACCTCCCTGCTTTTATTCGAGCTTAGCATCGATTGACAGCAGAGACAGTCCATTCCAAGTAACCGCAAAACATCAGGAGATGTGATCGCGCGCGTATTCGCCGACGCAGTGTCGCAGAAGCTGGGACAACAGATCATCATCGACAACAAGCCGGGCGCCGATGGCGCCATCGCCAGCAGCGACATCAAGCGAAGTGCAGCGGACGGCTACAGCATCATGCTGGCTTCCAACAGCGCCATGTCCGGCGTACCGGCCACGCGCAAGACGCCGCCTTATGACGTCACCACCGACTTCACGCCGATCACCGATATCGGTCGCTACAACTTCTTCTTCTACGTCCACAAGGACATCCCGGCGAAGACGCTGACGGAGTTCGTCACTTACGCGAAGGCCAATCCGGGCAAGCTGATCTATGGCGCCGGCAATATCACCGGTCGCCTCTCATTCGCGTCGGTGGCGATGACGAGCGGACTCGACCTCACGCATGTGCCGTATCGCGGCGAACCGCCGGCCATGACCGACCTGATCACCGGCCGCATCCAGGCCATGGTGGCCACGTCCGGCACTGGAATTCCGCAAGTCAGGGACGGCAAGATACGGGCGCTGGCGACCGTGCTCGACAAGCGCAGTGCCATCGCGCCGGAGATCCCGACCATGGCCGAAGCGGGCTACCCGGATTTCAAGATCGAGCCCTGGGCGGGCCTGTTCGGGCCACCGAACATGCCGGTCGAGACGGTCGCCATCCTCAACAAGGCATTCCGGGACGCCATGAACGACCCGATGGTCAAGCAGCGCATGATCGAGCAGGATTTCGCACTCACGCCGTCGACGCCGGAGGAACTGGGCGCGCTGGTGAAGCGGCAGCTCGACATTCACCGCAAGATCGTGGCTGCAGCCGGGATCGAAATCATTCCGTAAGGCAGCGCCTACAGCGGGATGGGTCACACCGCGTGCGGTCGATCCCGCTCTTCGCTACCCGCAGGTCCAGATCGCCCCGATTGGCGTGCGCGTATAGCAAGGACCGAAGCTTCCGCCATTGTACTGGCCGCCATTGAAGCCGGGCCGGCCGGGATAGCGCCACTCACCGCTGCGCCAATCGAGATATTGCGGGGTCCTGTCGATGTACCACAGACGCTGGTCGCGCTTGGCCATCTTCAAATCGGCGCGCTTCTGCATGAAAAGCGGCACGCTGTTGTTGAGCGGCTGACGATACCCAGGCAGGAAGCCGTAGCCCTGCCAGCGTTTGGCCTG
>SDZE01000367.1 GCA_004173095.1 Bradyrhizobiaceae bacterium | reverse complement strand
TTCGGCGTTCACCGGCGGTTCAATGGCTCGGCCGATGCACCGGTATGGCCGCTCTGGATGATGACGGTCACGGCCGTCGCAGTCATCAATGCAGCGACTTTCCTGCCGACGCGATAAGGTGGCTGCACATTCTCAAGATGAGACCTAAGCTGGTGGTGCCACGGGACGCACAGCGTCACGATGGCGTCACCCTCTCTCGCGTCGAGTGCTGCGGGCTCGGTTGAACCGCGGGTCGCGCCAATGCGTTTACCATATCCTCGGTCTCCCCATTTTCGCCCTGATCCCGTTACGATATGTTCACCACGCGATGTGGAAGTGGGGCACATCGTAATTTTGCGGTCGCGTGTTGCCGATAGGCAGACGATCGCTGGAATGGTATTGGGGCGTATGGGGATTCTTGGGTCACATCGCATGGGTCGCGCGGCGAGCGCGGCTGCGGCTATGAGCGCTTGCCTTGTGCTGGCGAACTGCTCATCCCAGACCACCGGTTTCAGCCGGGTCGATCCCAAATATGGCGTCTCCAGCAGCCCGCGCGTGGTCGGCGCAGGTGAACCCGTGCCCAAGGGCGGCGGCACCTATCGCATCGGCAAGCCCTATGTGGTGGCCGGTCGCACCTATGTTCCCGAAGAAGACGTCAACTACCGCGCCGAAGGCATGGCCTCCTGGTATGGCGACGCTTTCCATGGACGGCTGACGGCCAATGGCGAAGTGTTCGACATGGCGTCGCTGACCGCAGCCCATCCGACACTGCCCATCCCCAGCTACGCCCGCGTGACCAATGTGAAGAACGGCAAGTCGCTGATCGTCCGGGTCAATGATCGTGGTCCTTATCACGGCAACCGTCTCATCGACGTCTCGAACAAGGCCGCTGAACTGCTGGAGTTCAAAGGCCATGGTATCGCGCGTGTCCGCGTCGAATATGTCGGCCGCGCGCCGCTCGAGGGTTCCGACGATCGGCAGCTGATGGCCACGTTGCGGACTGGCGAGCCGGCGCCATCGCCATCGCTGGTGCGCGTCGCATCTGCTCGCTCCTTCGTGCCGGACATGCAGGGCGGCCGGGTGGTCTCCCGCGATATTCCGATGCCGGAAGGGCGCCCCTATTCGTTGGGGAATACAGCCGCCGATCGACAGACCTCGGAGATGTCGTCATCGAGCCGTGTCCGCTCGGCAACGGCTTATCCGGCCGAGAACCGCCGCGCAGTGTCCTATGAGAGCAACCCCGATTACGCAGCACCGGCCGCTGCCAGCGATAACGGTACCGTCGATGCGCGCGGCGCTGCTGCCATCCTGTCGGGACGCGGATTGTACTGACGATCGCTTGCCTAGAATGGCACCCGAGCTTTCGCGCTCAAGCTCCAAATCCTTGTGGTACTCCCGATACCCCCGAGTTCGCCGCCGAGCAGCACGCCTGCACCATTGGCAAATTTGCTGCCGAGGCCGCCGGTCGCGCGGGCCGACCAGCCTTGTAGGAGCGGTGTCGATGCCAGTGAAGTATCGGCCATGCCGGCGAGCGGCTCCGCATCGGCCTGGCTGAAATAGTAATCGCCGTAGATGCCGAGATAGGGCGTCAGCACGATCCCGTCGATCCATGACAGCGGGTAGGCGCCTTTCAGACCGGCCGAGGCGCGTCCGCTGGCAAAATCATGGGTGCCCTGCAGTGTCCCCAGCGTATCCGTATAAGCGGCCTGATGCTCCCACAACGCGTAGACCCGCAACGACGGTTCGAGCAGAAAACCGAGCATCTCATGGGAGCCGGTCAAGCCGGTCGCAAACATCCAGCGCTGGCCATTGAAGTGGCCCTGGGCTGAGCCGGCGGATCCTTGATAGCCGATGCCGGAAAAGGTCACGGCGGCATCGTAACGCAGTGCAGATGTGATCAGCCAGCCGAGATAGGCACCAGTGGTCCAGCCGTCGCCCTTGAGCCTGCCATTGATGTCTTGTTGCGTGTAATCGAATGTTTCCCAGCCTCCGACCAAGCCGACGAGGATATGCGGCGTAGCCTTGTAGGTCACACCCAACAAGGCGTTCAACTGCCGTCCGTAGAGCGACGACTGGCTGAACTGGTTGGTTCCTGCTGCGGTCGGCGCGCTGCTCCAGCGATCCACACCGGTGGTTCGCACATCCGCCCATAGCAGCCATTGCTTGTCCTCCCGCCATCGCTGCAGAGTCTTGCGCGGCGTTTGCTGGTCGATCGCGGCGAAAGCATCGTCGACGCGCGAGGTCGATCCGCGGCCGGAGCCCGTCACAGTCGCGCGCCCCGAAGCCTGATCGTCGCGATTGCCGAAACTGCGCTGGCTGTAGCTCGATAGACCCGGCGAACGCGTGCTGTCATCGTCGTCGCGCGGTTCGGCGGTGAAGTTGAATCGCACGCCATTGGCACTTGGCAATACCAGATAGGCGTCCTCGCTGAAGCCTTCGGAGATCGCATCGAAAATGGCGCCCGACATCGCCTGTCCGGAATTCTGCGCGATCATCTTGGTGACGTTGAGCTGCATCGCGCGGAGCCGGACGCTGTCGAGTGGGACATTGACGGTCTGCGCCAAAGCCGGCGACGTACTGGCCACGAAGCTTGCATTGCCGGCAAAGATCGCGGTGATGCTGTGAAGCCCTGCCGTGAGCGTCGAGATGCTGAGCGTGGCCGCGCCTGCAGCTAATGTGGCGGTCCCGATCGCGGTGCCGCCGTCTTGAAAGGTGACGGTGCCGCTCGGTATGGCACCGGCGCTCGAAACCGTCGCGGTGAAGGTGACCGCTTGGCCCGCGGTGCTCGGATTTTGCGATGAAGCGAGTGTGGTCTGTGTCGCCGCCGCGAGGTAGCTGAACCGCCCGGCAGGCGTTGCCGCGGACACCTGGCCGGCAGCAGTGATGATGATATCCACTGCTCCGGTGCCGACTGGCGAGACGGCGGTGATCGTCGTTGCCGAATTGACCACATAGCTCGCCGCATTGGCCGTGCCGAAGCGCACGCCGGCTGGGCCGCTGGTGCCGGCAAAGCCGCTGCCACTGATCGTCACGCTGGTGCCGCCCGACGCCGAGCCGGATGCCGGAGCGATGCCGCTCACGGCAGGCGCCGTATTGTAGGTGAACTGGTCAGCAGCCGACGTCGCCGACACGCCGCCGGGGGTGGTGACCTGGATATCGACCACGCCGCTGCCGGCAGGCGCCGTCGCCGTAATTGAGGTCAGTGAATTGACGGTGAAGCTGGTTGCCGGCGCGGCACCGAAGGCAACCGCCGTCGCCGCTGTGAAGCCCGTGCCGGTCAAGGTCACCACCGTACCACCCGGCGCCGGACCACTTGTCGGCGCAATGGACGTGATCGTCGGGGCTGCGGTGTAGTTGAAGCGATCGCTGACCGAGATCGCCGACGTTCCGCCGGGATTAGTGACGGTGATATCCACCACGCCGGTCCCAGCCGGCGCGACCGCGCTGATCGACGTGGCGGAGGTCACCGTGTAGCTCGTCGCATTGGCAGCGCCGAACTTCACGCCAGCGGCGCCCGTTGTTCCCGTGAAGCCGGTGCCGATGATGGTGACCGTAGTGCCGCCGGTGAGTGGCCCCCCCGCAGGCGAGACGGCCGTGACGCTGGGCGCCGTGAGATATGTGAACTGATCGGCTGCAGATGTTGCCGATGTCCCGCCAGGCGCCGTCACTTTGACATCCACCGTCCCTGCCGCGCCGGCAGGCGATGTAACCGTGATCGACGTCGCCGACACGACCGTCACGGCGGTCGCTGCGGCGGCGCCGAACGTCACACCGCTTGCGCCACTGAAGCCGGAGCCGGTGATGGTCACCGATGTGCCGCCCGCGAGCGCACCCGATGTCGGCGCCAGCGAAGTGATCACGGGCGGGCCGATATAGGTGAACTGGTCGGCCGCTGATGTCACCGACGTGCCGCCTGGCGCTGTGACGCGGATGTCAACGAGGCCACTGCCGGCCGGCGACGTGGTGGTGATGCTGGTCGACGATTGCACCGTGAATGTCGCAGCGGTAGCGCCGAATGTCACCGCAGTCGCACCGGTGAAGTTGGTGCCGGTAATGGTGACGACGGTGCCGCCGGCCTGCGGTCCAGAGCCGGGTGCGATGGCCGTCACGGTCGGTGCGGGGATATAAGTGAACTGATCGGCCCCCGATGTTGCGGAGGTGCCGCCGGGGGTGGTCACGCGAATATCGATAAGGCCACTGCCGGCCGGCGACGTGGCGGTGATGCTGGTGGGCGACTGCACCGTGAAGCCCGTCGCGGCGGTGACGCCGAACACCACCGCCGTAGCGCTGCTGAAATTGCTGCCGATGATGGTCACCAGCGTTCCACCGGTGGCCGGTCCCGAGATCGGCGCGATCGAGGAAACCGTCGGGGGGGCGACATAGGTGAAACTGTCCGCCGCCGATGTCGCCGACGTACCGCCCGCGGTGTTGACGGTGATATCGACCGCGCCGGCGCCACCGGCCGGGGAGGTCGCGGTGATCTGGGTGGCGGAATTGACCGTGAAAACTGTTGCGGCCGTGGCACCGAACTTGACGGCTGTGGCGCCGCTCAGATTGGTACCCGTGATGATCACCGTCGTGCCGCCACCGGTCGGCCCGGCACTGGGCGCAATCGACGTGACTGAGGGAGCGCCGACATATGTGAACTGGTCGGCCACAGAGATGGTCGAGACGCCGCCCGGCGTCGTCACCCGGACGTCGATGAGTCCAGAGCCAGCAGGCGCCGTGGCGGTGATGGACGTCGATGAATTGAACGTGAAGCTGGTCGCTGGCGTGGCGCCGAAACTCACTGCGGTAACACCGGTGAAGTTGGTGCCGGTAATGGTGACGACGGTGCCGCCGGCCTGCGGTCCAGAGCCGGGCGCGATGGCCGTCACGGTCGGTGCGGTGATATAAGTGAACTGATCGGCCCCCGATGTTGCGGAGGTGCCGCCGGGGGTGGTCACGCGAATATCGATTAGGCCACTGCCGGCCGGCGACGTGGCGGTGATGCTGGTGGACGACTGCAC
>SDZE01000272.1 GCA_004173095.1 Bradyrhizobiaceae bacterium | reverse complement strand
AGGATGAAGCCAATGCGTAGCGTGAAATTTCTTCTGGCCGCTGGTGCGGCATCCCTCATGTCATCGACTGCCGTTTTTGCCGCCGACATGGCCATTGCTCCCCCGCCGCCGCAGATGTACGCGCCCCCGCCGGTCGAAGATTTCGGTGGCTGGTATCTGCGTGGCGATGTCGGAATGACCAATACAAAGGGTAAACTACTGGCCCCTGGTTATTCGGATGCATCGACGGTCGCTTATCAGCAGAACGGCCACGAATTCACGAGCGGCACTTCGTATGGCGTAGGCGTTGGCTATCAGTTCAACAGCTGGTTCCGCGCGGACGTCACTGGCGAATACCGTTCGAAAGTGAACTTCAGCGGCACGGATTTTGTCAGCGTGAATGGTCTGCGCGGTGTACCAGGCGTCTCCCCGTTAGCCGACAGCTACAATGGCGGCTATTCGAGCTGGGTTGCGATGGTCAATGGCTACGTCGATCTGGGTACATGGTGGTGCGTGACGCCGTTCATCGGTGCGGGCGTCGGTGGTGCCTATAACAAGACCACCGGTCTCAGCGATATTGCAACGTTCCCCGCCAATAACTTCAGCACCAGCGCCTACTATGCGAATGGTAGTGAGAAGTGGAACTTGGCGTGGGCGGTGCATGCTGGTCTCGCTTACAAGGTCAACAACAACTTCACCGTTGAACTGGCTTATCGATACCTCGATCTCGGCACCGCTCTGACTGGCGGTGGCTCGAACTTCGCTGGCGGCACAAGCACCCGCGCATTCGAGTATCGCAACCTGACCTCGCAGGACGTCCGCCTCGGCGTCCGATGGAATTTGGATGCTGCGCCAGCCTACGCGCCGCCGCCGCCGCTGATCCGCAAGGGATAAGCGCACGCGCGACGTCGCTTTGATGTTAACACTGCTTAACGGCGCGGGATTTTCCCGCGCCGTTTTTCTTGTCGGCATGCACGATCGCAACCAATGATTAAGGTTAACGGGGGATGATCATTCAGTTGGTGAGTTGAGGAATGATCGTATGCGTCGCTTGTTGATTGCCGCCGTCGCCGTCTGTCTGGGACATGCCGCTCAGGCCGCCGATCTACCGTTTCTCCGGGGGTCGTTTCAGGATGAGCCGGTCGCGCCGCGGCGCCTGTGGGACGGATTTTATATCGGTGCATAGGCCGGCTACGGCTCCGGCGATACGAAATTCGGCGGCTCCAATTCCGACCTGACATCGAGCCTGGTTGCCAACACGCTGGTGGGCAGGGAATCGGGCGTGACGTCTTGGCCGCTCAGCTTCACCAATCAGTCCGGACATTCCGAAGTATATGGCGGATTTGCGGGTTATAATTCGCAGTGGGACGATATCGTCATCGGCCTGGAGGTCAATTACGTTCGCGGCAAGTTCGGTGGCGTGTCATCCGGTGAAATGTCCCGCTACAGCCTGCTCTCGGACAATAACTATCATTCCGTGACGTCGCGCGCGTCGAGCTCGATCGCCATCAGCGATATGGGCACATTCCGCGCCCGTGCCGGCTACGCGTTCGGCAGCTTCCTTCCCTATGCGTTCGGCGGCTTGGCGCTCGGGCAGGCCGACATCGTGCGAACGGCCTTCGTCAGCGATTTCGTCGCTGCAGGCCCGGGATCGACGACGCCCCCCAGTTTTCTGGGACGGCAGCTCGGCAACTCGCTCGAGGACGGCAAGTATAGCCACCTGATCTACGGCTACACCGCGGGCCTCGGCTTCGACATGGCGATCGTTGGTGGCTTGTTCCTGCGGGGCGAGTGGGAATACGTCCGCTTCACGTCGCAGGTCGACACGTCCATCAACACCGTCCGCGCAGGCATCGGCTACAAGTTCTGACCCTTGCGGCCTCTTGCAGCGGCCCGGCTCCACCCTCTGATTAATGTTTCATAAACCAACGCGATCCCCACGGGGTTTATTTCGGAACGGTCCGGACCGACCGACGTATCTACGTACGTCTAGGCGCTGGAATGAAATATGAAAATCTACTCGATCGAGAAAATCGGCAGCGACTATGTCGTGAAGGTGGATGATCAACGCGTGATGAAATTGAGGAGCAAGCGGCGTGCGGCGCAGTTGATCTTGGAAGCGCAGGGCCTGCTCCGGGATGGCCTTCTTGCTGCGCCTGGCCTGGCGACGGCGCCAGGCGATCGCGATGACGCTGCCATTCGCCTGGCGAGCAGCGAGACGTAGGCGGTATCATCCAAAGTCTTCGCCTAAGCTCCGCATCAATCCCCCGTGAAGGCTCCGATGGCGCTTGACGCCTCGGGGCCTTTCCCATATCTGCGACGGCGGGACACCTCCCCCCAACGGGAGGCTTACTATCTGGAAGGATAGATCATGACTGCAGCGAAGCCCGCTTCGCGGCCCACCGTGCCGCACTTCTCATCCGGCCCCTGCGCCAAGCGCCCCGGCTGGACCCCCGAAAAACTCAACGATGCCGCGCTCGGTCGTTCGCACCGCGCCAAGATCGGCAAGACCAAGCTCAAGCTCGCGATCGATCTGACGCGCGAGGTGCTGGAAGTGCCCGCCGATTATCGCATCGGCATCGTGCCGGCGTCCGATACCGGCGCCGTCGAGATGGCGCTGTGGTCGCTGCTCGGGCCGCGTCCCGTCACCACCATCGCCTGGGAGTCGTTCGGCGAAGGCTGGGTGTCGGACATCGTCAAGGAGCTCAAGCTCAAGGACGTCGTCAAGCTGCATGCCGGCTACGGCGAGCTGCCGGATCTGTCCACCGTCGATCAGAACAGCGACGTGGTGTTCACCTGGAACGGCACCACGTCGGGCGTGCGCGTGCCGAATGCCGACTGGATCAAAGCCGATCGCGAAGGCCTGACGATCTGCGACGCCACCTCGGCCGCCTTCGCGCAGCCGCTCGATTGGGCGAAGCTGGATGTCGTCACCTTCTCCTGGCAGAAGGCCCTCGGCGGCGAAGCCGCGCATGGCATGCTGGTGCTGTCGCCACGCGCTGTCGCCCGTCTGGAGAGCTACACACCGCCGTGGCCGCTGCCGAAAATCTTCCGCATGACCAAGGGCGGCAAGCTCAACGAAGGCATCTTCGTCGGCGAGACCATCAACACGCCGTCGATGCTGTGCGTCGAGGATTATCTCGATGCGCTGCATTGGGCGAAGGCAACCGGTGGCCTCAAGGCACTGATCGCGCGCGCCGATGCCAACACCAAGGTTCTGTCGGACTGGCAGAAGAAGACGCCCTGGGTGGATTTCCTCGCGACCGATCCGGCCATCCGCTCCAACACGTCGGTGTGCATGAAGGTCGTCGATCCCGCTATCACGGCACTTGCTCCCGACGCGCAGGCTGACTTCGCCAAGAAGCTGGTTGCGGCCGTCGAGAAAGAGAATGCCGGTTTCGACTTCGCGCATTATCGCGATGCGCCGGCTGGCCTTCGCATCTGGTGTGGCGCCACGGTGGAAGCCAAGGACGTCGAGATCCTCACCCAGTGGATCGACTGGGCGTTTGCCGAAACCAAGGCCGCGCTCGTCAAGGCGGCGTAAGCGACTTTTCTGACTGCACCGCTCCCCACCGGGGAGAGGTCGACCGCAAAGCGGTCGGGTGAGGGGGCCTCCACGCGATATCGCCTGTGGCTGCCCCTCTCCCCAACTCTCTCCCCGTAAAAAGCGGGGAGAGGAAGCCTAGCTGCGTTTGCCGCACTCACATTGGCTCCCCTTTTCAGGATCACATCTCATGACCGCTCCCAAAGTTCTCATCTCCGACGCTCTCTCACCGGCCGCCGTTCAGATCTTTCGGGATCGCGGCATCGACGTCGATTTCCAGCCGGCGCTTGGTAAGGACAAGGAGAAACTCGCCGAGATCATCGGCAATTATGACGGCCTCGCCATTCGCTCCGCGACCAAGGCGACGGCCAAGATCATCGAGAAGGCGACCCGCCTGAAGGTGATCGGCCGCGCCGGCATCGGCGTCGATAACGTCGAGATCCCGGCGGCCACGGCCAAGGGCATCATCGTCATGAACACGCCGTTCGGCAATTCGATCACGACCGCCGAACACGCCATCACGCTGATGCTCTCGCTCGCGCGTGAAATCCCGCAGGCCGATGCCTCCACGCAGGCCGGCAAGTGGGAGAAGAACCGCTTCATGGGCGTCGAGATCACCGGCAAGACGCTCGGTGTGATCGGTTGCGGCAATATCGGCGCCATCGCCGCCGATCGCGCCATCGGCCTGAAGATGAAGGTGATCGCGTTCGATCCGTTCCTGTCGCCCGAGCGCGCCAAGGATATCGGCGTCGAGAAGGTCGAGCTCGATGACCTTTTCAAGCGCGCCGATTTTATCACGCTGCACACGCCGCTGACCGATAAGACCCGGAACATCATCGACGCGGCGGCGATCGCGAAGATGAAAAAGGGCGTGCGGATCATCAATTGCGCCCGCGGCGGCCTCGTCGATGAACAGGCGCTGGCCGATGCTCTGGGCACGGGCCAGGTGGCCGGCGCTGCCTTCGACGTTTTCGTCGAGGAGCCGGCTACCAAGAACGTGCTGTTCGGCCATCCCAATGTGATCTGCACCCCGCATCTCGGCGCCTCCACCGCTGAAGCGCAGGAGAATGTCGCATTGCAGGTCGCCGAGCAGATGTCGGACTATCTGCTCACGGGCGCGATCTCCAATGCAATCAACTTCCCCTCGATCACCGCGGAAGAAGCGCCGAAGCTGAAGCCCTTCATCGAACTCGCGGAGAAGCTTGGCTCGTTTGCGGGCCAGCTCACCGACAGCGACATCGCCAAGGTGACCATCACTTATGAGGGCGCGGTGGCTGAAATGAAGATCAAGGCACTGACTTCCGCAGCGCTGTCGGGCCTGCTTCGCCCGATGCTGGGTGACGTCAACGTCGTCTCGGCGCCGAGCGTCGCGTCGGCGCGCGGCATGGTGGTGGACGAAGTCGTCCGCGCCGCACAGAGCGACTATGAGAGCCTGATCACCGTCTCCGTCACCACGGATCAGCAGGAACGCGCCGTGTCGGGCACCGTCTATGCCGACGGCAAGCCGCGCCTCGTCGATATCAAGGGCATCCGTGTCGATGCCGAATTCGGCAAGGCGATGGTCTATGTCACCAACGAGGACAAGCCGGGATTCGTCGGTGCCTTCGCCTCGCTGCTCGGCGATGCCAAGATCAACATTGCGACCTTCCATCTCGGGCGCCAGAGCCAGGGCGGCGACGCCATCGCGCTCGTCGAGATCGATGGTCAGGTGCCGGCGGACGTGCTGGCGAAGGTCCAGGCGCTGCCGCAGGTGAAGCAGGCCAAGGTGCTCGCGTTCTGAGACACCTGCTTCTGAAGACTTTTTCAGCCTGTGCCGACACTTCAAGATCCCCGCCCACCGGCGGGGATTTTTTGCATGGTGACGAGCGTTCCGCGACCAGCCACTACGCTCGTCAGCCGGTCCACGTGTAAGGATTTGGGAACACTACCCCGCTACGCTCAAGGAGGAATCAGCGGCTCGAAAGCCGTGGGCTTGGGGGAATGAAACTCGTGAACGTTGCCAATATCCGCATCACTTACAAACTTGTCGTCCTGGTGGCCGTCACCATGATCGGCCTCTGCGCCTCGGGCATCTTTGCCGCGCAGATCATGAAGCGCGAAATGCTCGATGCGCGCATGTTGCAGCTGAAGTCGATCGTCGAGATAGGGACGAATGTTGCGGCCGGCCTTCAGAAGGATGTCGCTGCGGGCAAGTTCACCAAGGAGGCGGCAGCTGCCGAGCTTGTGCGCCGGGTCGAGCCGATGACCTATGACAATGGCAACTATCTGTTCATCTACACCATGGATGGCGACGTGGTTCATCTGCCCGGCTTCAAGCCCGGGTCGAACCGGCTGAACACGCTGGTCAACGGTGTGGCCATCACTAAGGAGTTTCGCGACGGCGTTGCCGCCAAGGGCTCGCATGTCCTGACCTATGAATTCCAGAAGCCGAACGAGACGGTGCCATCGCGCAAGATGGGCTATGCAGCGGCCCTTCCGGGCTGGAACATGTTCATCGCCACCGGCGCCTATCTCGACGATCTCGACGCCCATCTGAAGCCGATCATCTGGGCCTTGGGACTTGCGATGCTGGCGATTGCGGCGGTCGCGGGCGTGATCGCCTGGCTGATCGGCCGCAGCATCACCAAGCCTCTCGGCGAACTGGGTGCGCGCATGGAGGCTCTTGCAAAAGGAGAACTCGACACGGACATTCCGGGCATCGCCCGCGGTGACGAAGTCGGTGCGATGGCCAAGTCGGTTCAAGTGTTCAAAGACAACGCCTTGCGGATCCGATCGCTGGAGCAGGTCGAGAAAGACGCCCAGGTGCGGATCGCCGCCGAGCGGCGCGCTGCGATGGACACGCTCGCACTCGACTTCGAGCGTAGCGTGACCGGTATCGTCCGCGCAGTATCGACGGCTGCCGCCGGCATGCAGAGCACCGCGCAATCGATGACCGCGACCGCTGGTGATGCGAGCGCGCGCGCTCTGACCGTCAGCGCGGCATCCCATCGCTCGTCCGACAATGTCAGCACGGTCGCAGCTGCGGCCGAGGAATTGTCGGCTTCGGTGAGCGAAGTGTTGCGCCAGGTCACCGCGTCGAGCGAGATCGCCAGCAAAGCGGTCGGCGACGCCGAACGCACCAATGCGACGGTCCAGATTCTCTCCACCGGCGCCGAGAAGATCGGCGAAGTCGTGCAATTGATTCACAGCATCGCCTCACAGACCAATCTCCTTGCACTCAACGCTACGATCGAAGCTGCGCGCGCCGGAGAATCTGGCCGCGGCTTCGCGGTCGTGGCATCGGAAGTGAAGGCGCTGGCCAGCCAGACCGCCAAAGCCACCGAAGAAATCTCGGCGCAGGTCGCGGCCATGCAGGCTTCGACCAGCGAAGCCGTCGCGTCGATCGGCGCCATCACCGGCACGATTGCGCAGATGAGCCAGATCACCACCACCATTTCAGAGGCTGTCGAACAGCAGGGCGCGGCAACGCAGGAGATCGCGCGCAACATTCAGTCTGTCTCGACCGGAGCCAACGAGATCAGCAGCCATATTGGGGGCGTCAGCAGCGCAGCCGAGGCGACCGGTTCGGCGGCGTCTCAGGTGCTGTCGAACGCCAGGGATCTCGAGGGGCAATCGAACCTTCTGCGCACCGCGGTCGATGATTTTCTCGCCAAGGTGCGGGCCGCTTAAAATCGGTCTGTCTGACAAGCGGATGCGTCTTCCCGCCTGAAGAACAAGGAAGAAGCCCTCCATTGCTGGAGGGCTTTTTTGTCAGCGGTGCCGGACGGTTACTTCGCCTTCAGGAAGTCGGCGACGTCGAGCAGGACGAATTCGTTGTCGTCGGCCTTGTTCGGATCGCGGCTGGACGAGAACGGCAGGTTATTGTCGTTGCCGACGATGATGTGCGTGGCATCGACCTGATCGACGTTTTCGATGGTGAAGAACGGGAAGGCCAGGGCGCCGTCATTGAGCGGCTTGCGGGCCAGCTTGTTCGGGTCCTGGATCTTCATCAGGTCGATGTAGCCGATCTTGCGGACCGGCTTGCCGACATTGCTGTCATTCATCTCGATCTTGTAGACGCGCTTGAGCTTCGGCAAATCGGGGAAGCAGTCGGTGCCGCGCTTGCCGTCGGCGCAGGCCTTGTCCTTGGTGCCTTCGCCGTCGTCACGCTCGATGATCAGGCCGTTATCGGCGCTGATCATGTTGAAGTCGCCGATGGCATTGCCATTGGTCTCGAACACATAGTACCAGAAGCGACCGGTGAACTTCTGCGCAGCCACGTCGAATTCGAGGATACGCGCGGATTCCTTGCCGCCGATCTTTTCCCAGTCCTTCTTTTCGGCATCCCAGAGCGGCCCTTCGAGCAGACCGTACAGGAACTTGCCGTCCTTCGAGGCGGCAAAGCCTTCATAGCCCTTCGAGCGCTTGAGGTTCACATTGGTGTAGCTGGCGCCCGGCGCGCCCGGCGTCGCCACCTGCCAATGGTCGGGCGAGCGGACGGGTTTGCCGTCAGCCATCGTCTCGAACACGTCGAGCACCTTGCCGGTCTTGTCGGCCTTGATGATGTAGGGGCCGAATTCCTCGCCGATCCAGAAATTCTCACCGATGATCTGGAAACCTTCGGTGTCGACGTCGGCGCCGGTCAAATAGCGCTTTGTGGTGTCTTCATGGACGATGCGGAACGGCACCTTTCTGTCAGAGTCATGCAGGAACACGGTTTCCTGCTTTTCGATCTTGCCGCTGTTCCAATCGATCTTGTGGCGGTTCAGATAGATCATGTAGTCGGGTGAGTTGGCGCGTGAGCCGGCGCCATTGTCGGTCAGCACCCAGAATGATCCGTCCGGCATGGTCTTGATGCCGGAATGGCCCTGCAGAGGCTGGCCCTGCATCGGCAGCGCGATGCCGGTCTCGCGCTCCTTGGATTTGCCCATCACGCTGCCGAGCTTCTCGACGCGCTTGCCGGTGGTGTATTTTCCGGAGGTCTTCAGATCAGCCGGCGCATCGGCGGGTGCCTCGATGGTCGACTGGGCCGGCAGCACGGCATGGCCGGCGAGCTTGGCGGGGAATTCCCCTTCCGACTGCGCGAAGGCGGCCGAGGAAAGCATGGCAAGGGAAGCGACGGTGCCGAGAAAAGTGCTGCGCATGGATTGTCTCCTGGGGGTGACCATGCGCGGTGTTCTGAACAGCGATCGTTACGGTGCCCTGACAGTTCCATGAAGAGACGATGACAGCGAGAGGTTATGCTGCGACATGCGGTCGCTTTCATCTCGCGAGTACGGCCGTCCCCGCGCAGGCGGGGACGGCAAACGTTACTGTTTTTCGATGCCGGCTTCTTCGATCAGCTTCTTCCACACGACCAACTGCTCTTTGATGAACGCGTCGAATTCCTCCGGCGTGCCGGAGAACGCCTCCATGCCACGGCCGGCAAGCTCCTTCTGGATGTCCGGACGTTCGACGATCTGGCGGATCGCCGTGTTGAGCTTGACGACGACGTCCTTCGGCAGATTGGCCGGACCGAGATAGCCCTGCCATGAGGTCACATCGAATCCCTTTACTCCAGCTTCGTCCATGGTCGGCAGATCAGGCATGATCTTGGAGCGATACTTGGTCGTCACAGCGAGCGCCTTGAGGGACTTGGCGTTCACATGTGGCAGGCCGGTCGGCACATCGGTGAACATCATGCTGACGCGGCCTGCGATGACGTCGGTCATGGCAGGCGGTGAGCTCTTATACGGCACGTGCAGCATGTCGATGCCGGCGAGCCGCGCGAATGTGGCGCCGGAAACGATCGCCGACGAACTGCCGCTGGCATAACTGTATTTACCCGGATCCTTCTTCGCGAGCGCGATGAGCTCCTCGACCGAGTTCGCCGGAATTTCAGGGTTGATCACGAGCATGAAAGGCAAGTCGCCGGTGCGCGCGATCGGTGTGAAATCCTTCACGGGGTCATAATTCATCGTCTTGAGCAGAAACGGATTCGCTGAATGCGAGGTGTTTGTGGTCACGAACAGCGTGTAGCCGTCAGCGGGGGCGCGGGCGACATAGCTGGCGGCGATCGAGCCATTGGCGCCGGCCTTGTTGTCGATCACGGTCGTCACATTCAGCGCAGTGCCCAGTTCCTTGGCGATCAGGCGCGTGGTGGTGTCCGTCCCGCTGCCGGCGGCGAAGGGTAGAACCAGCGTAATCGGTTTGTTGGGATAGCCCGCGGTCTGGGCCATCGCGCCGGTCGCTGTGCTCATCAATGCGACGGTCATCGTGGCGCGCATGACCCGGCGAAACACTCGAAGATCGATCATTCTTTTCCTCTCCTGGACGACGACCTTGCTGGCCGCCTGTATTGGGCACAATCTAGCGGAGCCGGTCTGCGTGAGAAAGAGCAAAGCACGAATGTAGTTTGGTTCGGAGGCGCGTTCTGACGAGCCGAACGGGATCGAGTTGCTGCGCACTGCAACCGTGATGTCGCCTCAGCGGCGCGAGGCGATCACGACGCCGGAAATGACGAGCACGTAGCCTGCGAGGTGAAATAGTCGCGGTTGCTCGCCGAGGAAGACGATGGCCATCACCGAACCGAACACCGGCATCAAATGGAGAAAGGGCGCCGCCCGGTTCGGGCCGATCAGTGCGATGCCGCGATTGAAGAACAGATAAGCAAGAACGGATGGAAACACGATGGCATAAGCGAGCGCGAGGAAAGTCACGGCGTCGAAATACAGCGGTGAGCCGGAGCGGAGTTCCCACACGCTGGCCGGAATACTCATCAGCGCGCCAAAACCTGTGGTCGCCGCGATCAGCGACATCGGATGAGTGACCGGCCGCTTGATCATCAATGCCGAGTAGATCCCGAAGATCAGCAGCGCGCCCGCAAGCATGGTGTCGCCCTTGTTGATCTCGACGCTGGCCAACGCGGTCGGGTCGCCGCGCAAGATGATGACGAGCACGCCGGCCATCGAGACCACGATGCCGAGCAATTGAGCTGGCGTCAGCCGGACGCCGAATAGAATCAACGTCCACAACGCGACACATAGCGGTCCGGACGACTGGATCAGAAGGGCGTTCAGCGCCTGCGTATATTGCAGCCCGGCATAGGCGAGGGCCGTATTCGCCGCAAAGCCCGTGAGCGCCAGTACCAGGATGAGCGGAATATGGCCGCGGATCGTGCGCCAGTCCGAACGCAGCGGTCGCCATGCAAACGGCAGCAGCAGCACGAAAGCGCCGATCCAGCGCACGCACGACAATGTCAGCGGAGGGACGTGGCCCGCAACGTAGCGTCCGACCACGATATTCCCTGCCCAGAACAGTGAGGTGAGACTGAGCAGGAGATAAGGCTGGTTGGTAAACCAGTTGAAAGGCGTTCGGAGTGGCTGAGGTGTCATCGACCCGGCGAGTTCTGCTTGTGCATAGGGGGCAGTTCGGGGGCCGGGCACAACCGATATCGCTGCGTACCGAGCATGCGCAGAACAGCGGTATCCATCATGTGTCATTTGGGCGCATGAAACTCCTATCCAAGCGGTATCATAAAACCCAAATTTACCCAAGTTTCAGCGCGCCGCTGCGTTCGCCCTGCGCACGTTAACGGCTCTGGTAATTCCTTTCGGTAGAATGGGACGCATTGAGATGAATTCATATCACGCCGGAACTGCCGTCCTTACATGCAGCGCATATGGGTCGGGCCGGTCACCAGCCAGCGCAAGCCTAAGGGCATAGCGTGACAGGAGACTGCCAATGCCATCTTCCATTTCCCGTTCTGCAGGGGCGCGCCGAGGTCTAGGGCTTGGTCCACGCATCATCCTCATGTCGGTTGCGGGCATCCTCGCCCTCGGCATTTGCGTCACCCTTGTCGCCAAATACGTGCTCGAACAGGGCGCGGTCGAAGCCGCGACCGAGCGTGTCGATACCAATATGCGTGTCGCCTGGGATGTGCTGCGCGAAAGTGGTGACACCTACAGCATCGCCGATGGAAAGCTGCTCGCCAATGGCAAGCCATTGAACGGCAGCTTCCAGGCGGTGGACAAGATCAAGCAGCTGGTTGGCGGCACGGCCACCATCTTCATGAACGACACCCGCATTTCGACCAATGTGATGAAGCCCGACGGCACGCGGGCCATCGGCACCCAACTCGCCAAGGGTCCGGCCTATGAATCTGTGTTCGATCGCAAGACCGCGTTTCGCGGCGAAGTGACGATTCTCGGCGAGCCCTACATGACCGTCTACGATCCGATCTTCGATGCCAATCGCAACGTCATCGGCATCCTTTATGTCGGCATCAAGAAGGTCGACTTCCTGCAAACCGCCCGCGACACGCTGTGGACCATCGTCTATGCGACGGTCAGCGTCATGCTGCTGGCGATCGTGCTCAGCTATTTCATGACGCGCAGCTCGATTGTCCGCCCGCTGAAGGCGAGCATTGCAGCGATGAATGCCCTTGCAAAGGGCGATCTGACGGCCGAGATCCCGACGACCAAACGTCGCGACGAAATCGGTGAGATCATCGCCGCGCTGGCCGTGTTCAAGGCTAACGGGCTGGAGGTCGAGCGCATGAAAGCGGAGCAGGCCGCCATGGAAGCGCGCTCGGCGGACCAGCGCAAAGCCGACATGATGAAACTCGCCGACGCGTTTGAAGGCGCGGTCGGCCAGATCGTCGAGACGGTGTCATCCGCATCGACCGAGCTCGAAACCTCCGCGGGAACGCTGACGGCGACGTCGGACCATTCGCAGATGCGTGCCACCGCCGTGGCCGGCGCATCGGAAGAAGCAGCGACCAACGTGCAATCCGTCGCCGCCGCGACCGAAGAACTGTCGTCGTCGGTGACGGAGATCGGCCGCCAGGTCCAGGGCGCTGCGCGCATTGCCAGCGAAGCCGTGGCGCAGGCCAACAACACCAATGATCATGTCGGCGCGCTGGCAACGGCAGCGGCGCGCATCGGTGATGTGGTCGAGCTGATCAACACCATCGCCGGACAGACCAACTTGCTGGCGCTCAACGCCACCATCGAAGCAGCCCGTGCCGGTGAGTCCGGTCGGGGCTTCGCGGTCGTCGCCGCGGAAGTCAAAGCGCTCGCCGAACAGACGGCGAAGGCGACCGGCGAGATCAGTATGCAGGTCACCGGCATACAGAAGGCCACGGAAGAGTCCGTGTCCGCGATTCGTGAGATCTCGACCACCATCGGCCAGATGTCGGAGGTGGCCTCGGCGATTGCCTCCGCGGTCGAGGAGCAGGGCGCAACCACGCAGGAGATATCGCGCAACGTCCAGCAGGCAGCTGCCGGCACGATGCAGGTCAGCGCCAACATCACCGACGTTCAGCGCGGTGTCGAGGAAGCGGGAATCGCCTCCTCGCAGGTGCTCACCGCCGCGCAATCGCTGTCCGGCGAGAGCGCGCGCCTGAAGCGCGAAGTCGGCAATTTCCTGCGCTCCGTCCGCGCGGCCTGATCTGGCCGCGGAACTATCTGCGATACGCCGGCGTGCTTCACGCCTGCGTATTGCGCCAGCCTCGCCAACACCGAACATGAGTGCGGCGGTTCGGCCACAGGCCGTTCTTTTATGATCGTTTTTTGAAGGGTTCTATTAGCGAAGTCGCGCCCGCCCGAATACCCCGATGGCTCAATTCAGCGGATCCTGGTCGCCTTGCGCGGGATCATGGGGAACGGTCTTGAACATCATCGGTTTGTCGCGACTTGCACTACTGTCATCAGCTGGCGCACTCAGCCTGTCGTGTTTCGAAGCCGCCCACGCGCAGTCGAGCACCACGCAAAGCGGCGCGCAGAACCTGCCGCCGGTGGTGGTCAATCAGCCCGCCCAGCGCCGCCGTACGGCCACCGTCCAGCGCACCCCGCGCGCGGCGCGCACGGCCGTTGCGCCGCGCCCCATTGCACCGCCGCCGCGCAGCAATGTCTTCGTGGAAAGCCCACGCGGACCGATCCAGGGTTATGTCGCCAACCGTTCGTCCAGCGGTACCAAGACCAACACGCCGATCAACGAGACCCCGCAGGCCATCACGGTGATCGGCGCCGAACAGATCCGCGATCAGGCACCGCGCAAGTTCGATGACGTGCTGCGCTATGCGCCGGGCGTCTATGCCGCGACCTTCGGCGCCGACAATCGCAACGACTGGTTCATCATCCGCGGCTTCAAATCCGACGACAACAGCATGTTCCTCGACGGTTTGCAGCTGTTCTACACCTCCTATGCCAGCTGGAAGCTGCAGCCGTTCAACCTGGAGCGCGTCGAGGTCCTGCGGGGCCCGTCGGCGATCCTGTATGGCGGTTCCAGCCCGAGCGGTCTCGTCAACGCCGTCAGCAAGATGCCGCGCGCGGAGCCGATCCGCTACATCGAGAGCGGCGTCGACAATTACGGCAATGCCTATTTCGGTTTCGACATCAATACGCCGATCAAGCTGGCACCGGGCAATGGTGAGCTCTACACCCGCATCGTCGGCCAGTTGCAGAACGGCGGCACGCAGACCGATTTTACGCCGAACAACAACTATTTCATCGCGCCGTCGGTGACTTGGAAGCCGGATATCGACACCACGCTGACGATTCTGGCGTCGGCTTCAAAGAACGAGACCCGCGCGGCGCAATTCCTGCCTTATGTCGGCACGGTGACCAGCGGCCCGTTCGGCCGGATCCCGACCAGCTTCTTCGGCGGCGAGCCGAATTTCGATATGTTCAAGCGCGAGCAGGAAATGCTCGGCTATCAGTTCGAGCGCCATCTGTCCGACAGCGTCACCTTCCGCCAGAACGCGCGCTTCGCGCATGTCGATGTGAATTATGCCGGCGTGACCGGCAACGGCTATGCCAATCAAGCCACCGGCGACTTCGCGCGCTATCCGTTTGCTACCCGCGGCATCGCCAATCAGGCGAATTTGGATAGCCATGTGGAGTATCGCTTCAACACCGGCATCCTCAGCCACACCACATTGTTCGGCCTCGATCTGAAATATTATCAGATCGACGACACGCAGGCCTTCGCCTTCACGCAGGGGCCGATCAACGTGCTGAACCCCGTCTATACCGGCGCGCCGCCGCTCACCGCCGCACCCTATCGCGACAGCAGGCTGACTCAGCAGCAGCTCGGCGTCTATCTGCAGGATCAGATCAAGCTGGATCGCTTCACGCTGGTTCTGTCGGGCCGTAATGACTGGGTCGATGTCAACGATCTCAGCCGCATCACCGGCGTCGCAGCACTCGGGCGCAGCGACAGCAAGTTCAGCGGCCGTGTCGGCGCAATCTATAATTTCGACAACGGCCTCGCGCCCTATGTGTCCTATGCCACGAGCTATAATCCGATCATCGGCACCAATTCCACCGGCCAGCTCCTGTTGCCGGAAAAAGGTGAGCAGACCGAAATCGGCGTCAAGTTCCAACCGGTTGGTTTCAATGGCCACTTCGGCGTGGCGCTGTTCGACCTCAAGCGCACCAATGTGCTGACCACCGATCCCACCAGCATTCCGCCGAATCTGCAGACCCAGACCGGCGAAGTGACCTCGCGTGGGATCGAACTCGAGGCGGTGGCCAATCTCGCACCGGGCTTCAAGGTCGTAGGCTCGTTCACGAACTACAACCTGTTCACCAGCAAGGATGCCAACCCGGCGCTGGTCGGCTTCGTGCCCACCAACACGCCGCGCCAGATGGCCTCGGGCTGGGCGGACTACACGTTCCAGGAGGGCCTTCTGCGTGGCTTCGGCTTCGGCGGCGGCGTGCGCTATGTCGGCGCGTCATTCGCCGATCAGGCCAACACGCTGATCGTGCCGTCACGCGTGCTCGCTGATGTGTCGGTCCACTATGACTATCAAAACTGGCGCTTCGCGGTGAATGCCAACAACGTCACCGACGAGACCTATGTGGCCAGTTGCTCGTCCGCCAATGCCTGCTTCTACGGCGATCGTCGCCGTGTCACCGGCAGCATCGGCTACAGGTGGTAGCTCACGCCGTTCGTTTCAGCCTGAAACGAAATGTCGCCTCCGAGCTATCGGGGGCGACATTATTTTTTGGACCGGGCGGACTACCAGCGCTGGTTCCAGCCATTGTTATTCCAGCCATGGTTCCAGTCGTTCTGCTGCTCCCGCATCTGGCGCCCCTTGCGGCGCGGCTCGCGCTGTTCGTTGAAGGTGACATAGGGGTTGCGCATGCAGGACCCGCGCTGGCCGCTCACGGTCGCCATGCATTGCTCGTAGGAGGTAAAGTCGCAGCTTGGACTGAAGCCGGACACGGAGGTGCGGGAGCACCAGGGATATTCGCGCGCTTCGGCGGGCGTCGCGCCGATGCTGCTGAGGCCGCCAGCGGCGACGAGAAGGGCGGTAGCTGTCAGGATCGCGCGCATGTCGATGCTCCCTTTGAGGTTGTCCGGACATAATTCAAAGTTTACATCGGTGTTCCCGCGAGCGGCGATGGTTCATTGCCGCGCCGGCCGCGATGCACGTTAATCCGTCAGCGAGGCAGCCGCGGCGTCCAGCGCTGTCCGCGCTGCGTCAGGGGCGATTTCGATCTGTAGCCCACGCTGGCCGCCATTGAGATAGACGGTCGTCTCGACCAGGGACGCCTGTTCGATCAGCACTGGCACGCGCTTTTTCTGCCCGAACGGGCTGATGCCGCCCACATGGTAGCCCGTTATGCGCTCGGCATCTTCCGGCCGCATCATTTTCGCCGACTTGCCGCGCAAGGCGGCCGCGAGCTTTTTCATGCTCACTTCCTTGTCGGAAGCTATCACCACGCAGACCGGCTTGCCGTCCACCTCCGCCATGAGCGTCTTCAGCATGCGCTGCGGCGGGATACCGAGCGCGTCCGCCGCCTGCATGCCGATACGCTCGGCTATGGGGTCATAGTCATAGCTGTGCAGCGTGAAGGTGGCCCCCAGCTTCGTCAGGCTCTGGGTCGCGCGGGTGGATTTGGACATCGATGGCTCGTCGGGTGGTCACACGACGTCGGTGACCGGCTGCATGTCGATAGCAAACGTCTCGAGAAACTTCGAGGTCATGATGTAGAAGCCGACCGCGAGCTGCAATTCTACCAGCGCGCCTGGCGTCAGTCTGGCCGCGATGGCCGAGAAGGTCGCGTCGGTTGGGCGATGCAGCCTGACGATCTCGTCGGTGAAGGCCAGCGCGGCGCGTTGCGTCTCATCGAAGCAATCGGCGCTCTGCCAATGCTCCAGCGCCGCATTCTGAGCGTCGCTGACGCCGACATAGCCGCCGATGCGTTTGTGGGCAGCCACTTCATACGGTGCCTCGCACAGAATGCCGGTACGGGTGATTGCGAGTTCGCGGATAATGGGATCGAGCTCGCCTTTGTGGCGGATCGCACCGCCAAGCCGGCAATATTGTTCGAGATAGGCCGGGGAATGCGCCATCATCCGGAAGATATTGGCGTTGCGATTCTTGTCGAGCAATTCCCGCGTGCGTGGGTCGGCAGTCGCGGAATCGCTGTAGTCGATACGGGCCATGGCATTTTCCTCATTTGCTCCCTGCTGGCGGAGAGCTTGGTGTTGGCGTCGTTCTTGTCGTATCGAACGCGCGTAATCTGCCCCATTGCTGCCATACTACGGCAGATTTTCAGGGGATATCAAAGGTTTGGCCGGGCTTGACGGGGCTGTTTTCTCGGTCCTTGCGCTTGTTTTCGCAGACTTCTTCCTTTATTCCCGGTTTGCATCGCAGACAGCGTCCTTGGCGCGTCTGGGCGGATGCCTGGGCGTGATCCGGCGAGCGGCAGACCGTTCGTCGTGGCGATCACGCTTGAACGTGCGAAATTTCAGAGGACTAGCGCCACATGGCCAATGTTGTCGTCGTCGGCGCCCAGTGGGGCGACGAGGGGAAGGGCAAGATCGTCGATTGGTTGTCGGACCAAGCGGACGTCGTCGCTCGCTATCAGGGCGGCCACAATGCCGGCCACACGCTGGTGATCGATGGCAAGACCTACAAGCTGGCGCTGCTGCCCTCGGGCGTGGTGCGCCAGAACAAGCTATCGGTGATCGGCAACGGCGTGGTGTTCGACCCGCAGGCCTTCGTCGATGAGGTCGCCCGGCTTAAGGGCCAGGGCGTCGATGTCGGTCCGCACAATCTGCGCGTCGCCGAGAACGTCACGCTGATTCTGCCGCTGCACCGCGAACTCGATGCGCTGCGCGAAAATGCCAACAAGGCCACGGCGATCGGCACCACCCAGCGCGGCATCGGCCCTGCTTATGAGGACAAGGTCGGCCGCCGCGCCATCCGGCTGATGGATCTGGCCGATCTCGACACGCTGCCGCATAAGGTCGATCGCCTGCTGACGCATCACAATGCGCTGCGTCGCGGTCTTGGCCTCGCCGAATTCAACACCGCCGACATCGTGAAAGAACTCGCTGCCTTCGCGCCGGCACTGCTGCCTTACGCCGAGACGGTGTGGAAGCTGCTCGACAACAAGCGCCGCGAAGGCAAGCGCATCCTGTTCGAGGGCGCGCAGGGCGCGCTGCTCGACGTCGATCACGGCACCTATCCCTATGTGACCTCGTCGAACACCGTAGCCGCCCAGGCGGCGACCGGCACCGGCATGGGCCCGGGCGCAGTCGGCTATGTGCTCGGCATCTGCAAAGCCTACACCACACGGGTCGGTGCCGGTCCGTTCCCGACCGAACTCGACAACGAGATCGGTGAGGAAATCGGCCGTCGCGGCAAGGAATTCGGCGTCAACACCGGCCGCAAGCGTCGTTGTGGCTGGTTCGATGCGGTGCTGGTGCGTCAAACCGTCCGCACCTGCGGCATCAACGGTCTGGCCATGACCAAGCTCGACATTCTCGACGGCTTCGACACCATTGAGGTCTGCGTCGGCTACAAGCTGGACGGCAAGGAAATCGACCATCTGCCAGCCGGCGAGGGCGCCCAGGCGCGGATCGAGCCGATCTACGAGACCATCGAAGGCTGGAAGGAGCCCACGGCCAATGCCCGATCCTGGGCCGACCTGCCGGCTCAGGCGATCAAATATGTTCGCCGTGTCGAGGAACTCGTGGGTTGCCCGATCGCTTTGCTCTCCACCAGTCCGGAACGCGAAGATACGATCCTGGTACAAAATCCGTTTGAGGCTTAACGAACTATTACCGGTTGGCTTTCAAATTGAGGGACCCCGCGAAACTGAGTCGAGATGGCTGACTACTATCCCCTGATTGCCCGTGCCATCGCCGGCCTGGATCCCAGCGCCCCCGGTGAGCAACGCCGTGCCCTGTATGAACGCGCCCGCACGGCGCTGATCGCACAGTTGCGCAGTGTCGAGCCGCCGCTGTCGGAGTCCGAGATCACCCGCGAGCGGCTGTCGCTGGAAGAAGCGGTTCGCAAGGTCGAATCCGAGGCCGCCCAGCGTGCGCGCGACGCCTCGCGTGCAGCGGACGCCAACCGTCCGCGCGCCGGCGATGCGTTCCGCACGGCCAGCCAGCGTCCGGGCACGCCGCCGATCGAGCCATCGCCGCGCGGCCGTCAGCCCATCGCACCCACCCCGCCGTCGCCCCGCGCCGACGAGCAGCGGCCACCGCGCACGCTGCGCGTCGAACCGCCGCCGATTCCACGTGAGCCGGGCACCGCGCGCCCGACACCGCCCCCTCGTCGCACAGATCAAACCGCTCCGCCGCAAGCCCGCGATGACCGGGGCGACGCCGCAATGCGTGGCTTCCGCGATGTGACCGCCGATGTCGATGATCTCGGCCGCGCCGCCGCGCAGGCCAATCGCGCAGCGCGCAAGACCTACGCCAATGTGCCGTCGCCGACGCCGGAATTCGACCGGCTCGAGCCGAGCATGGAAGATCGCGCCGCAGGCCTTGGTTACGACGACCAATCCTACGACCAGCACGCCGCCCACGACGACGCGCCCTACGCGCGCGGCAAGGACAGCAAAAAGCAGAAGCCGTCGAAGCCGAAGCGCGTCGGCAGAGGCTTTCCGTTCAAGACGATGCTGGCGCTCGGCCTGCTGCTGATCGTGGTGGGTGGGGCGTTCGTCGCCGGTCCGCAGATCATGAGCTTCGTCCGCGGACTGACCGGTGGGTCTGCCACGCCGACATCGACCAGCGAGAACAAGGACGGCGCCTTGGCGCCGCGTCCGAAGATCACCGATCGCGTCGGCCAGCCATCGGATCAGGTGGCGCCGGTGGCGCAGCGCGTCGTGTTGTATGACGAGGATCCCTCGGAGCCGAAGGGCAAGCAATTCGTCGGCACGGTGGTGTGGCGCACCGAACAGATCAAAGGCACCGGCGGTCGTCCCGGCGATGTCGCCGTGCGCGCCGACATCGACATCCCCGAACGCAAGTTCAAGATGACGATGTCGTTCCGCCGCAATAACGACTCGACGCTTCCGGCCAGCCACACGGCTGAACTGACATTCGTGTTGCCGCAGGATTTCAATGGCGGCGGCGTCGCCAATGTGCCGGGCATCCTGATGAAGTCGAACGAGCAGGCGCGCGGCACACCCTTGGCGGGCCTCGCAGTGAAAGTCACTGATGGCTTTTTTCTGGTCGGCCTGAGCAATGTGGAAAGCGATAAATCGCGCAACCTTCAGCTTTTGAAGGAGCGTTCATGGTTCGACATTCCGCTGGTCTATACCAACCAGCGTCGTGCGATCATCGCGATCGAGAAGGGTGCGCCCGGCGAACGCGCATTCAATGACGCGTTCGCGGCCTGGGGCGAGTAACCCAGGCCTTCCGGCCCCGCACCTGATCGAGGCGGGAGCCGTGAGAGACTCTCACAAGCAGCGCGGCTGATACGATCTATGCGCGTGCATCGTCGAAATAGCGCGGGGCATCCTGCCAGCTATTGACCGCGGCACGCAGCGCCTTCGCACGATAATCCAGCTCGAGATCTGCCAGCATGCTGCGCATGTCGAGGTCGCTCTCCTGCTGCGCCAGTCGACTGCAATCTTCCGCACGGCCGCGCAGATATTTTTCAGACATGATCATGGTCGCCTCCATCATGTCCCCAGATGCGAAGCCATTTCGCAACACGACCCCAAGTCGTTGGCTTCAAATTTCTTGAAG
>SDZE01000493.1 GCA_004173095.1 Bradyrhizobiaceae bacterium | reverse complement strand
CAACTGCAAGGATACCGAGAATGTCGAAAGGTTTCGCATCCACCACCGACATGGCCGAGAAGAAGATTACCTTCTCGGAGATCGGCCCCGACCTCTACGCCTTCACGGCCGAAGGCGATCCGAATTCCGCGGTCATCGTCGGCGATGACGGATGTATCGTGTTCGATGCTCAGGCCACACCGGCGCTGGCGGGCAAGGTCATCGAACGCGTCCGCAGCGTCACCGACAAGCCGATCAAATATGTCGTGCTGTCGCATTATCATGCCGTGCGCGTGCTCGGTGCCTCGGCATTCCAGGCGCAGGGCATCGTGTCATCGCTGGAGACCCAGCGCCTCATCGAGGAGCGCGGCCAGCAGGACTGGGATTCCGAATTCGGCCGCTTCCCGCGCCTGTTCCAGGGCTCCGAGAGCATTCCCGGGCTGACCTGGCCGACGCTCGCTTTCGAAGGCGAGATGTCGATCTATCTCGGCAAGCGCGAGGTGCGGCTGATGCAACTGGGCGCCGGGCATACCTCGGGCGATATCGTCGCCTGGGTGCCCGATGCCGAGGTGATGTTTTCGGGCGATCTCATCGAATATCACTCGGCCTGCTATTGCGGCGATGCCTGGTTGCGCGAATGGCCGGGAACGCTGGATGAAATCCGAAGCTTCAATCCGAAAGCCATCGCGCCGGGCCGCGGCGATGCGCTGAAGGGCCTCGACATCACGCGCGAGGCGATGGCCATGACGCGCGATTTCGTCACCTCGCTCTATGGCGCCGCCGAGCTCTCGGTTGCGAAAGGCCGAACGCTGAAGGAGACCATGGCGGCCACCCGCGAGGTGATGGACAAAAAGTTCGCGAGCTTCGCCATCTACGAACATTGCCTGCCGTTCAATGTCTCACGTGCCTATGACGAAGCATCGGGCATCGAAGACCCCGTGATCTGGACCGACAAGCGCGACCGCGAGATGTGGGCCGCCCTACAGGGAGAGTGAGCATGAATATCACCACCGCGCCTGACAAGATCATCCGCGCCTCGGCGCAGATCACGCCCGATTATATGTCCGGCTTCGGCAATTCGTTCGAGACCGAAGCGCTGCCGGGAGCGCTGCCCGTCGGTCGCAATTCGCCGCAGCGCTGCGCCTATGGCCTCTATGCGGAGCAGCTGTCAGGTTCGCCCTTCACCGCGCCGCGCGGCAGCAATGAGCGCTCGTGGCTGTACCGCATCCGTCCTTCGGTGAAGCATTCCGGCCGCTTCAGCAAGGTCGATCGCAAGCATTGGCGCACCGCGCCGTGTCATGAGAACGATCTGCCGATCGCGCAATTGCGCTGGGATCCGCTGCCGATCCCTGGCGAAAGCCTCACCTTCGTCGATGGCATTCATACCATGACCACCGCGGGCGACGCTGGTGCCCAGGCGGGCATGGCCGCGCATGTCTATCTGATCACCGCATCCATGGTGGATCAGCATTTCTACAATGCCGATGGCGAACTGATGGTCGTGCTGCAGCAGGGCAGATTGCTGTTCGTCACCGAATTCGGCCGCATCGATGCCGAGCCCGGCGAGATCGTGGTGATCCCGCGCGGCGTCAAGTTTCGTGTCGAGCTGCCGGATGGTCCTGCGCGCGGCTATCTGTGCGAGAATTACGGCGGCGCCTTCACGCTGCCCGAACGCGGCCCGATCGGCGCCAATTGCCTCGCCAATGCCCGCGATTTCCTGACGCCGGTGGCGTATTACGAAGACAAGGACACGCCGACCGAACTCTATGTGAAATGGGGCGGCGAACTTTATGTTACCCAGCTCGGCCACTCACCGATCGATGTGGTGGCGTGGCATGGCAATTACGCGCCCTACAAGTATGATCTTCGAACCTTTTCACCGATCGGCGCCATCGGCTTCGATCACCCCGATCCGTCGATCTTTACGGTGCTCACCGCGCCGTCGGAAACGCCGGGCACGGCGAATATCGATTTCGTGATTTTCCCCGAACGCTGGATGGTGGGCGAAAACACCTTCCGTCCGCCGTGGTATCACATGAACATCATGTCGGAATTCATGGGCCTGATCTATGGCGTCTATGATGCCAAGCCGCAGGGCTTCGTGCCCGGCGGCATCAGCCTGCACAACATGATGCTGCCGCATGGGCCGGATCGCGAAGCGTTCGATCACGCCAGCAACGGCGAATTGAAGCCAGTGAAGCTGACGGGCACCATGGCCTTCATGTTCGAAACGCGCTTTCCGCAGCGCGTGACGGACTATGCGGCGAAGACGCCGGCGTTGCAGAGTGATTATGCCGATTGCTGGAACGGGCTGGAGAAGCGCTTCGATCCGGCCAAGCCGTAACGACGGCGGGCGCAATCACCTCAGCGCCTTCAGCGGAAGCCTGCTGGTCTCCTTCAATCGATCGAGCACGATCGACGAGCGCACATGCGCGACGCTCTGATGCGGCATCAGCACGTCGTTGACCAGAGCCGACAAACCCTTGAGGTCGCGCAGCACCGCCTTCAGCACATAATCGGCGTCGCCGGTGAGCGAATAGGCGTCCTGAATTTCGTCGACACGCGCCACTAGCGTGCGAAACTTCCTGGCGTTGTCGGGGGAATGGGTGGCAAGCGTCACCTGAATGAAGGCGACCACGCCGAAGCCGAGCGCCTCCGGATCCAGATCGGCGTGATAGCCCGCTATCACCTTCTCGTCCTCCAGCCGCATCCGTCGCCGTGAGCATTGCGACGCGGACAGGCCGACGCTGTCGGCCAGCTGCTGGTTGGTCAGCCGGCCATCCTCCTGCAGCGCGCCCAGCATCTTCAGATCGAACGAATCCACTGCGATCATGCGCAAAATGCTCCTGTCATGCACGGATCGTGCATGAATATGACATTTGGCAAATGAGATTGCACGCACCTTGCGTCCATGAACGCCCACATTGCTTGCAAGCGAGATTTTGTCCGCAATCGATCTGGGAGAAAAACAATGGGTCCGTTTCCGCATGACGCGCCGGCCGCCACGATCTCGGCAGACAATCCCATGGGCACCGACGGATTCGAGTTCGTCGAATATGCGCATCCCGATCCTGAACAGCTCCATGCTTTGTTCAAGCTGATGGGCTACACGCCCGTCGCCCGCCACAAGACCAAGGCAATCACGGTCTATCGCCAGGGCGACATCAACTACCTCGTCAATGAACAGCCGGGCACGCACGGATTTGAATTCGTGGCTGCGCATGGTCCGTGCGCGCCTTCGATGGCGTTCCGGGTCGTCGATGCGCAGAAGGCTCATGACCGTGCCGTGGCGCTTGGCGCCGAGTCGGCCAATGTGGATCCGTCCGGGAAAACCCTCGACGTCCCCGCCATCAAGGGCATCGGCGGCAGCCTGCTGTATTTCATCGATCGCTACGGTGCCAAAGGCTCGGCCTATGACGCCGAGTTCGAATGGCTCGGCGCCAGCAACCCGCGCCCCGAAGGCGTGGGTCTGTTTTATCTCGATCATCTCACCCATAACGTCCATCGCGGCCGGATGGATGTCTGGACCGGCTTCTACGAGAAGCTGTTTAATTTTCGCCAGATCCGCTTCTTCGATATCGAGGGGCGCGCCTCAGGCCTGTTTTCGCGGGCGCTGACCAGTCCGGACGGCAAGATCCGCATTCCGATCAACGAGGACGCCGGCGACAGCGGTCAGATCGAGGAATATCTCACCACCTATCGCGGTGAAGGCATCCAGCACATCGCCTGCGGCGTGAAAGATATCTATGCCAGCATCGAGCGGCTGCGCGCCGATGGGCTGCCATTCATGCCATCGCCGCCCGTGACCTATTTCAGCAACATCGACACACGCCTGCCCAAGCATGGCGAGGATGTCGGGCGCCTGCAGACCAACGGAATCCTGATTGACGGCGAGGGCGTCGTCGAGGGCGGCGAGACGAAAGTGCTGCTGCAGATCTTCTCGGCGAATGCGATCGGCCCGATCTTTTTCGAGTTCATCCAGCGCAAGGGCGACGACGGCTTTGGCGAAGGCAATTTCAAGGCGCTGTTCGAATCGATCGAGGAAGATCAGATCCGTCGCGGCGTCCTGCATGCTGCTGACAAGAGTGCTGCCTAGCGCTACGCAACCTTCTGCGCGTTCAATTCGGTGTAGATGGCGCGTTCGAAATCCGAGAACACCTGCAGGCAGGCGCGATCGGCGAATGGCAGCACCTGCATCAGGATCACACCGGTGACATTACGCACTGGGTCGATCCAGTAATAGGTGTTGGCAAGCCCGGCCCAGGCCAGGCTGCCGGCGCTGCGGCCTTCCGGGGTCGCGGCCATGTTGATCACGAAACTGAGGCCGTGCTTCTTGGCAATGCCGGGGCAGAGCTCCGCATCGTTGGTCACGGCCGGCAATGCCGATCGCATCGGCGTCACGTGCAGATCGCCGATGTGGTTCTCGCTCATCATCGCCACCGTCTCCGGCTGCAACAGGCGGTGACCATCACCCGAGCCCTTGCCGAGGATCATTCGGGTGAATTTGATGTAGTCCGGCGCCGTGCCGTAGAGGCCTCCGCCGCCGGCGAAGAATTCGGGCTCCTGCTCGATTTCGAAATCGATCGGCGCGAGCGATCCGTCCTTGTGGCGTCGATGCATCCTGACCAGCCGCCGGCGCTGGGCCTCGCCGATCCGGAACGCGGTATCGGACATGCCGAGCGGATCGAGAACGTACTCTCGAAAATACGCGTCGAGCCGCTGTCCGCTCGCTGCTTCCACCGCCTTGCCGACGAAGTCGATATTGGTGCCGTATTCCCATCGTGTGCCCGGTTCGGTCATGATGGGCACCCGCATGGCCGCATGCAGGCCGGTGCGAAAGGCTGGCGTTCCCGTCTTTTGCAGCCAGCGCCCCATATCGGCATTCATCATGTCGTAGCAAAAGCCGGCAGTGTGGGTCAGCAATTGCCGCAGGGTGATCGGCCGTCGCGCCGGGCGCAATTGCGGCTCGCCGTCGGCGTCGAAGCCGTCCAGCACCTGGATAGCCGCGAGGTCCGGCA